>CACZAZ010000004.1 GCA_902779285.1 uncultured Ruminococcus sp. | reverse complement strand
TTTCCGTTTTCCTAAATTTTGTGCGTCTTTTTTCTGGTGTACTTTTTGCGTTTCTTTGCTCTGCAAAGAACTCCAAAAAAATACGTGGTGGATGGATCTGAACCTTTGTCCGATCGAATTTGCGAGAAAAACATTGAAATCTCGATAATACCATTGATTTTTGGAGAGACTGATGATATAATATATATTGTATTGTTATAGGTTCAACTCCATGCTTTTTGGGAGGAATTGAAATGGCTACGAGCTATAAAAAGTTATGGCACATTCTTGTGGATCGAAACATGAAGAAAAAAGATCTGCAAGAACTGGCACATTTGACGCAATATCAGATGTATAAGCTAGGGCAAGGCGAAAATATCACTACAGATATCGTCGGCAAAATCTGCACTGCTCTAAATGTCAAAGCAGACGATATAATGGAGTTTATTCCGGATGATGCGGAGGACTTGAAATGACTGATTTTAATAAAAAAGATTTGTCCGAAGCCGATATCCGCACCAAGTATATTACCCCTGCCATCGTCAAAGCCGGTTGGAGTTCCTTTTCTCAGATGAGAGAGGAATACCCAATTACAAAGGGACGCATTATCGCTCGCGGTAAAACCTGTAAGCGGGAGAAACCGTTAAAGGCGGATTACGTTCTCTTCTACAAGCCCAACAAGCCCATCGCAATCGTTGAGGCGAAAGACAACAATCACTCCATCGGCGACGGGATGCAGCAGGCGCTCAATTATGCCAAGATGATGGACGTTCCGTTCGTTTTTTCCTCCAACGGCGACGGCTTTGTGTTCCATAACAAGTACGTCACAGACGGCAACGTTGAGGTAACGCTGTCGTTGGATGAGTTTCCCTCGCCTGACATATTGTGGCAGATGTACCACGAGCAGGTGCACGTGAATCCGGCGCAGGACAAGATCATCGACGAGCCGTATTATTCGGACAATCCCGATAAACAGCCGCGCTATTATCAGATGAACGCCGTCAACAAAACGGTGGAAGCGATCGTAAACGGCGAAAACCGCGTTCTTCTCGTTATGGCGACCGGCACCGGCAAGACCTACACCGCGTTCCAGATCATCTGGCGGCTGTGGAAGGCGGGCATCAAAAAACGCATTCTGTTCCTTGCCGACCGTACCGCGCTGATTTCGCAGACGTTCACTAACGATTTCGCGCCGTTCAAAGATAAAATGACGTGGGTAACGAAACAAAACTTCGATACCGCTCACGAGATTTACCTTGCTCTCTATCAGGGACTTACCGGCGAAGACGAAGATGCAAACAGCCTGTTCCGGCAATTCAGCCCCGGTTTCTTTGATCTTGTCATCGTAGATGAGTGCCACCGTGGCAGCGCAAAGGCAGACAGCCAATGGCGCGAGGTGTTGGAATATTTCACATCCGCAACGCAGATCGGTCTGACTGCCACGCCGAAAGAAACGAGCTCGGTTTCCAATATAGATTACTTCGGGGAACCGATTTATACCTATTCTCTCAAGCAGGGTATCGACGACGGTTTCCTCGCGCCCTATCGTGTGATCCGCGTTTTCTTCGACCGCGATATCGAGGGCTTTGTTCCTTATGACGGGCAGTTGGATGACAACGGCGAAGTGATTGACAATCGCGTTTACAACACGACCGATTTTGATAAAAACCTTGTTTTGGAGCGCCGCACCAAACTCGTTGCGAAAACGGTTTCAGACTATCTGAAAAAGCACGATTGCCGGATGGATAAAACCATCTTCTTCTGCGTGGATCAGGAGCATGCAGATAGAATGCGCCGCGCGCTGATCAACGAAAACGCCGATCTATGCGCCGTTGACGATCGTTACGTGATGCGCATCACCGCCAACGACGAAGAAGGCGTGAAGCAGCTTGATAATTTCCGCAACGTGGAAAGCCAATATCCCGTGCTTGTCACAACGTCCAAACTGCTTTCCACCGGTGTTGACGTGCAGATGGTCAAGTACATCGTTCTGGATTCCAATATCCGCTCTATGACGGAGTTCAAGCAGATCATCGGGCGTGGCACCCGCGTGCGCGAAGATCTCGGCAAACTGTATTTCACGATTTTCGATTTCCGCGACGTCACGCGTCTGTTCCACGATCCGGACTTCGACGGCCCGATCGAACAGCAGGATGATTATGAGCCAAACAAACCCGGTCCAGGACCGGACGAGCCGCCAAAGATTCCGCCGAAGGGCGGCGATAAAAAGCCCAAATACGTCTTGGGCGATACGACCGTAACGGTGTCGCAAAAACACGTTCAGTATCTCGATAAAAACGGCAATCTCATCACGGAGAGTCTGATCGACTACACAAAACGCAACGTTCGCAATCAATACGCTTCGCTTGACGATTTTCTTTCCGCGTGGAACGATGCGGAGAAGAAACAGGCGGTCGTGGAGGAACTGGAAAAGCGCGGCGTGTTCTTTGACGATCTCTGCGACGAGATCGGAAAAGACCTTGACCCGTTCGACCTCATTCTGCATATCGTGTTCGACCAGCCCCCGCTGACGCGGAAAGAGCGTGCGGAACACGTCCGTAAGCGCAATTATTTCACCAAATACGGGGAAAAGGCCGCCGAGATCCTCGATGCGCTGCTGACCAAATACGCCGACAGCGGACTTGACGATCTGGAAAATGTCGACGTTCTGAAGGTCGATCCCCTCAAACAGTATGGCACGCAGGTCTATATCATCAATACCATCTTCGGCGGTATTGCGAAATACCGCGAAGCGATCAAAGAATTGGAGACGGCTATTTACGCTGCATAAGGAGAAAACACTATGGCAATGTCCGCATTGATTAAATCTCTTGAAGATATCATGCGCAAGGACGCCGGCTTGAACGGTGACGCGCAGTATATCGAGCAGATCACGTGGCTCTTGTTTCTGAAAGCGTTTGACGCAAAGGAAATGGAATGGGAGTTCCGCCCCGATTATTACGGCGTGATTCCCGAGGGGCTGCGCTGGCGCGACTGGGCGGCGGATAAAGAGGGTATCACCGGCGACGCGCTGATCTCTTTTGTCGATACGCTTTTTGCAAAACTCAAAAAACTCGACGCGTCCGACGGCGATATGAAAAAATACGTCGTCCGCAACGTGTTCGAGGACATCAACAACTATATGAAATCCGGCGTCTATCTGCGGCAGCTCATCAACCGCATCAATGAAAAAGTGGACTTTATCGACGCCACGCAGAAGCACACATTCAACGATCTGTATGAGGGAATGCTCAAAGACCTGCAAAGCGCCGGACGCGCGGGCGAGTTTTATACGCCGCGCCCCGTCACCAATTTCATCGTGGAAAAGGTCGATCCCAAACTCGGCGAAACCGTGCTTGATCCCGCTTGCGGAACCGGCGGCTTTCTCACCAGCACCATCGCGCACCTCGGCAGCGTAAAAACGACGGAAGAACTGGAAAAACTGCAAACGACGATCAACGGCTGGGAGAAAAAACCGTTGCCGTATCTGCTTGCCATGACCAACCTCATTCTGCACGATATCGAGGTGCCGAAGATCCGTCACCAAAACTCTTTGAGTCGCCCGTTGTCCGATTACTCGGCAAAAGACCGCGTGGACGTCATCGTCACCAATCCGCCCTTTGGCGGCGCGGAGGACGCGGCGATCAAACAGAATTTCCCGTCGGATATGCAGACCAGCGAAACGGCGGATCTGTTCATGGCGCTGATTATGAATCTGCTGAAAGATCGCGGGCGCTGCGGCGTGGTATTGCCGGACGGGCTTATGTTCGGCGACGGCGTGAAAGCAACCATCAAAGAAAAACTGCTCAAAGAATACGGCCTGCACACGATCATCCGTTTGCCGCAGGTCTTCAAGCCCTACGCCAGCGTTAACACGAATCTGCTGTTCTTCCAGAAGGGCGTTACCAGCCGCGGCGTGTGGTTCTATCGGCTCGACTACCCGGAAGGCGTCAAGAGCTTCACCAAGACCAAGCCGATGCAGGATAAGCACTTCGATCCCGTGCGGGAATGGTGGGCGGACAAGCAAGCCATCGTCGTGGACGGGTTTGACAAAGCACGCTTTTATACCGCGGAAGAACTGCGCGATCTGAACTATGATTTCGACAAGTGCTGCCCCTTCCCGCACGTGGAAGAAGAGATTTTGGAGCCGAACGACCTGATCGCCCGTTATCAGGCGGAGCGTTCCGAACTGAACGCCAATATCGACCGCATTTTGACGGACATTACGGCAAAACTGGGGGGCAACGCATGACAGCGCAGGATTTGAAAAACGCCATTCTCCAGTTGGCGGTGCAAGGAAAACTTGTGCCTCAAGATCCGAACGACGAACCGGCGTCGGAACTTCTGAAACGGATCAAGGCGGAAAAAGAGCGACTTATCAAAGAGGGAAAAATCAAAAAAGAAAAGCCACTATCGCCGATTTCAGAAGATGAAATACCTTTTGATATTCCTGAAAGTTGGGAGTGGATCCGATTTGGCGAGTGTGGTGTGCTGAAAAGTGGTTTTCCTTTTAAAAGTACAGAATATACGGTTTCAGGGATTCAAGTTGTTAGAATCAGTGATTTGGCAGAAAACAATATTAGTTGCAAAAATGCAGTATTCTACCCTCAGAGCGATTCTTTGACACCTTACTATATATCTAATAACAGTTTTCTTATATGTATGACGGGTAGTATTGGTAAAATGGCTTGGGTAAAAGATGCCTTGCCAAGATACTTAAATCAGAGAGTCGGAATGTTTGAACCGTTAGATAACTGTGATACATCATATCTTTGGTGGTTCTTACATACAAACTTTGTTTTATTCAAATGGATTGATGCTAAAACATCAACAAATGGAAACATCAAAAACTCCGATATTACTGATCTGTTATTTCCGCTACCACCCCTTGCCGAGCAGGAGCGCATTGTTGCCAAAATTGAAGAACTGATGCCGCTTGTGGAAGAATACGGAAAAGTGGAAGAACGGTTGACCGCGCTGAACGCCGAGTTTCCGGACAAGCTCCGCAAATCCATTTTGCAGCAGGCGATCCAGGGCAAACTCACCGAGCGCGATCCCGCCGACGAACCCGCTTCCGAACTCTTAAAGCGCATCCGCGCCGAAAAAGAACGCCTCGTCAAAGAGGGCAAAATCAAAAAAGAAAAGCCCCTCCCGTCAATCACGGAAGAGGAAATGCCTTTTGAGATACCTGAGAATTGGGAGTGGGTGAGGTTAGGGGATCTCGGAGAAACCCAGACAGGAACCACGCCCTCGACAAAAGACTCTCGATTCTTCGGAAAGGATATTCCATTTATAAAACCGGCAGATATTTTCTGCGACCATATAAATTACGATAACGAAGGATTATCTTATCTTGGCAGTGAACAAAGCCGAATAATACAAGCTAATTCTGTTATGATGGTTTGTATTGGAGGATCTATAGGCAAGACCTACCATAATGATAGAGATGTGTGTTGCAATCAACAGATAAATACAATTACTCCAATACAATGCAACACGATGTTTATCTGGCTCGTTTTATCCTCCAACTACTTTTTTGAAGCGCTTCAGTTCCGAGCAACAGGGACAGCAACGCCGATAGTTAATAAAAACCTTTGGTGTAATATCCCAGTACCTCTCCCGCCACTTGCCGAGCAACAGCGCATCGTTGACCGCGTAAACGAACTCCTCGCCGTGTGCGATGAATTGGAATGAGGAAATTATGGATTATTCAACGCTTAATCGATTGAAGGACAAGCTGGAGCAGGCGACCAGTGCTGCTCAGGTAGCGAGTATTTCTGCCGAGATTGAACAGGAAGAGAATCGGTTAAGAGAAGAAAGAGCCATAGCTACTGCAAGTACAGATGCAATCATGGCTCAAAAGAGACTTCTTGAAAAACAAATAGAGATGGTTCAAGAGCAAAACCAACTTCTCTCAAACAATTATTCAAAGCTAAAAGAAATGTTTGATGCTCAAGTTGAAACGAATAAAGAAGCAAAAGAGGAATTAAAACGAAGCAAGCGGTTTAATTACATTATGATGATTATTTCCATCGTGGCAATGTTAGCCGCCATCGCCGGACCGATTGTGACAATTCTGGTGAGCAAATAGAAAACACTTTTATGTTTAATAAGTTTAAGCTTGAATTCAAAAAGGACTGGTCTGACTTTTGCCATCAAGTTGAGCAGAATTCACAGCCGGAATATTGCCTTCTTTGTGGGAAAAAGATGACCTCGCCTTGTAATTCTCACGTTGTGCCGCAATTCATTTTGAAAAGAATTGCCGAAAAGGGGATGGTTTGTTACGGGCAATCGTTGTTTCGCCATGCCCGGAATAATGATTTTGCCAGAACAACCACCGGCATCAACAACGCATTTACGTTCCGCTTGATTTGCAAAGACTGCGACAAATTGCTGTTCTGTCATTATGAAAAACCTGAAGCAATTTTAAACTACGACGAACTTAATCGCGAAGAGCAAAAGCAGATCCTTGCTGAAATGGCTATCAAAACGCATTTGTCCCATATCTATACCAAAGCAAAGACCTATACCAGAAACGCAATGCTGTATCCCGACCAAATGGAAATTCTCCATGCTTGCGGCAGGCAAACGGCATACGAACTTGACATTCAAGAGCATATGGCGTATATACAGACGTTAATAGGATTTCAAAAAACAACGTCATTTCCGTTTGTCGTATTATTCGATCGTCTGTTCAATTACGAAACGGATATCGCGGCGCAAACGATCATCGCGTACACACATGATCTGAAGGGCGACCAACTGTTTGATCCGCTTGATTTTTCGCATATTGAACTGATGCGGTATTGCTATCTGATGATCTTGCCCTATCAAGGAAAAACGCGCGTTCTGTTCTATGTGGAAAAGAAATTTCAATCACACGTACGATCCGTTATTGATGATTTTAATGCGTTGTCCGAGGAAGAAAAACTGCATTTTTTGTTCGTTTCGCTTGTCATTTACGATGAACAATTTTACATCAGCCCATCGCTGCAAGAGAAAATGGCAAAAGACCGAAAGATCGTGAAGCTATACACCAAAACGGATAACAGCGGCAGCAGCGGAAAGAATGAGATCGCAAATTTTAGAAAATATCATAATTATCTGATGAAAAAATAGTGTGGTTGTAGAGAGCAATACGGGGCTTGATACCGAGCAGTAGGAAATAAACGCGTAAGGATGGAAAGATGCCAAAGAAATACGAGATCAAGCAACCGAAAATGTGTGATAGTTGCGATAAAGCCGCCGACTGCGATTATTTGAAACGTCTGTTTCAGAAACCGTATGACGCCAGCGGTGTGCTTTTGGATTGCAAAGCGTTTTACATCGTTTTCTGCGAACTGGAAGAACGGTGCCGCGTCCCGTTTGGTGATCCGGAGAAAATGAAGCAGTACCATGAGGAATCCGATGCGGGGGAACGCCCGTTTCTGACACATGCCATGGTGACAAACGGTGTGCTTGCGGCAGAGTTGGCACTGAAAGCGCTTGTTCTGAGAGAAACCGGCGCCTTCGATTGCATCCACGATCTTGACAAGCTGTTTTACGCTTTGCCTGATAATCACAGGGATGCGCTGTCCTCCTTGATAAAAGAAAAAGCGCATCAAAATGACGCGACGCTTAAAACCAATCTGGAAACGATCAGCAATTTCTTTCAGGAGTGGCGATACTTCTTTCAGCGTGAATCAATCGGTTACAGCAATTTCCTAACGGAGTTTATCCACATCGTATGTGATTACGCGATCGCGGAAATTGAAGTGGGCGTAACTGAAATCTAAAAAACTATGGAGGTATAGTTGTTTGAAGATTACAATTCCCCGTTTATCCACTTCAAATGCATTAGATTTTTGCCAACGGTTACCCTATACCGAATATGACGAAACGTATTTGTTTGACGTATCTGAGATTAATAACTATGAACCGTTACCAATGTTGTTGACCGCAGCGGCAATCAGACAGTTTTGCTCATCAAGAGAAATAGAACCGTGGCAGATGCAATTGTTTTATAACGATGATATCAATTATCAATACGCTTGCCACATGGGCTTTTTTCAAGCGGCTGGATTTGCGGAAGGCAAAGCTCCCGGTGAAGCCCCCGGAAGTGGAACCTATATTCCTTTAACAAAACTAAATATAAAAGAACTGTTGCGGCAAGAAATTGATTTGGGGAACTTTATTGAGCAAGGTGACATAATTGAAATTGAATCAAAACGGCTCTCGCATATTTTGTCGCAAGATCAAAAAGAATTTCAGAAAATACTACAGTACTTAATTCGTGAGGCTGTGCGCAATATTCCTGAACATGCTGAAACAGATGATTTTTGGATTTGTGGACAGTATTGGCACAATCGCGATTTGGCGGAAATTGCTATCTTGGATGAAGGTGTTGGAATATATAATAGTTTGACAAAAAATGCAATTCATAGACAATTCATTTCAACCAATGAAGATGCATTACGTTGGGCGTTGAAACCAGGTGTTTCTGTTTCGTTTGATCCTGCAAAAGGACAAAAAGCGAGGGATGTGTGGGCTAATTCCGGTTACGGATTGTTTATGATCAGTGAAATATGCAAAATGACCGGAGGGTGGTTAACTTTTGTCAGCGGTGATGATTGTTTGCGTGTATATTCAAACGGATTGAGCGTTTGTGGGGTTCACTTTCAGGGTACGGCATTAGGAATTCGAGTGAAACCTTCGAGAATTATCGGATTTAAATCTCTCATTGATGAGGCACGCACGCAAGGCGAAGAAGTCGCCAAAGGTATTAAGAATGCATTTAAAGAAGCTTCTGTGCCCTCAAAGGGATTGATATACTAAAAGGAGAAAAAATGGGCTACATTTACATCATGACAAATCCGTCGTTCCCGGAATACGTGAAAATCGGGTATGCGAAAGACGTGAAGCAACGTTTAGACGAGCTGAATCGCAGTTCGGCGGTGCCGTTTGCGTTTCGTATTTACGCTACATACGAGGTGGACTCGGCGCTTTCCGATAAAAAGCTGCACTCCATTTTGGACAAGCTGGATCCGGAACTGCGCTCCAAAGAAGAGATCGACGGTAAAAAGCGCGTGCGTGAGTTCTACGCCATGACGCCCGAGGACGCATATGCCATTTTGGAGGCGATTGCAGAGATCAACGGCTATACGCACCGTCTGAAAAAGTGGAAGGCGACTGCGGCGGAAAAGAAGGATGAAGAAACAGCCCAGGAGATCAGCGAGGCGCATCAAGAACGCATGAAGCCGTTCACATTCTCGATGTGTAATATCGCCGTCGGTGAACAGATTGAGTTCAGTTACAACGGATGCGACAAGTCCGGATCGTTGTGTACCGTCGTCGATGATAAGCACGTAGAATACAACGGCGACACATGGTCACTGACCGCGCTTGCCAAACACCTACTGGGCGATGTGAAATGGGCGCTCGCCGGACCTCGCTATTTCAAACACAAGGGCGAATGGTTGAATAATATCAGAAACAGCTTAAATAACTAATGCACTGTTCTTCAGTGCGGAGGATGCAATGAAAATACTTGAATGTATAAAGATCGACACAAAAGAATATGGACTTGTATCCAGTGATAATGTGTTCTTCATACGGATTGAGCCGGAGGATCTCTCGCTCGCGCTTCAGGATATTCTAGAAGAGCTGGGAGACTTTTCGTGGTTAAATAAATTTGATAAAGATTTTCTAAAAGCCAGTATGAAAGTTAATGCACAGAAAACATGTGATGCATTAAAAAGCAAGTTTTACGATGAGGAGGGAGATCCTGTTATTTGTGAAGCAGGCGAATATATTGTATCTGTTTATTCAAAAAGAGGCGTGGTTGAAAAACTCGGCCATGAAGATGTTCCGTTGGCAGAACTTTTAGGAAGACAAAAAACAGGAAATCCCGGATTTGATTTTTTTACAGAAGAAGCCAGCCTACAACTTATTACCTGTGGGGAGGCAAAGTATTTGCATGGTAAGAACGCATATGGAACCAGTTTGAGTCAGATCAATCGTTTTATTAAAGAGAATAAGCACAAAGGCGACATTGTTATGTTACATGGACTGGTATCTGATGACAGCCTTCGCAATTTATCAGAAGATTCGTTTGGCGTGTGTGCGGCGTTTTCAAGCACGAAGACTTCGACAACGACTCTTATTTCAAACATTTGTAGCAATACTGATTTTCAGCAAACACTTAAATATAACTATATAGTTTTAGTGGCGGTAGATATTTTATGAAAAGTGTTATAGAGAAAATAATTGCCGGTGATGATGTGGAATCAATACTCAATGAGACTCTTGATCACATTTATACATACGGCCCTATTGACCAGTCAGATCTTGAGATTTTAACATATATAAAACTATATCATCCCGACACATTTGCAGAACACGAAAAAAGCATTGTGACAACTATGGGCTTATTTTTCAAAAACGCGGGAGTTCAATCTTTTCGTGATGTTGTTTTTGACATTTATAAAAAAAGTATTGAAAGTGAGTACTCCGGAGATTATACTCCCATTCAAGCAAAGATGATTAAAAAAATTAGCGAGAAGAAAAATTTTAGTTTTTCTTCTCCTACCAGCACGGGTAAATCGTTTGTTTTTCGGCACATAGTTAATAGGTATAAAAACGATATTGTTATCATTGTACCGTCACGGGCGTTAATAAATGAATACTATGTAACGCTGAACAACATGTTTTTAGATACAAGCACTAATATTCTAACATATGTTGATTTAGTAAATAAAAAACGGGCACAAAGGCGCATTTTCGTAATAACTCCCGAAAGATCGAAAGATTTATTTAAGTATAAAGATCAATTAACTATAGATGTTATCTTGTTTGATGAGGCACAACTTAGTGATGATTATTCAGTGCGTGGATTGTACTATGATTCGGTCATACGTCGATGCGTAGCATTCTTTCCCGAATCGAAACTGGTTTTTGCATACCCGTTTATTGATAATCCTGAAGTTCAATATGTAAAGAATCGCATTGAATATGATAGTGAAGATTATCAAAAGTTTATCCAGCGTAATGTTGGACAGATTTTTTACAGCTATATTGATAATCAATTCTTTCATTTTGGTATTGACGCTGACAGGACCGGTAATAAGATACGGATTAATTATGATCCGGCAATTAATGTGCTTAAAAGCGGAGGGAGTATTTTAGTATACTGTTCAAAAGCTAGTATTTATGAAAAGACTATTTTTACAAAATTTATGCCATATTTGCAATTATGCACCTTGCGGCAAGAACCAGAAGCCCTTGATTTGATCGATAAATTCAGACTATTGATTGGGGCGAGCGCATCCGGTCGCGGCGATTATTCATCCAAAATGGTAGATATGCTAAAACACGGGATAGTGGTACATCATGGCTCTTTACCATTGGCGGCACGATTTATTATCGAAGAATACACAAAGAAAGGTTACTGTCGGATTTGCTTTGCAACTTCTACACTCGAACAGGGGATAAATATGCCTTTTGATATGGTGTGGATAGAAAAATTTGAACCGAGCAAGCCGCTGAATGTAAAAAATATCATCGGGCGTGCCGGAAGATCAACTAAGGATCCGGTATTTGATTATGGACAGATCATTATTAAAGATACTTCTCGATTACAATTACGGAAAATTCTCAATAAAGATATAAAACTAAATGAAGTATCACAATTGGATATTGTTACAGATTCAAATGATGATTACAAAGAGTATAAAGATGCTATTAAGAATAATGATTTTTCAGAAGAATATAATTTGACAAATAAAGAATTGGAGCGTGTGGGCAAAGAGGAAGTAAAACAAGCTATAGTTTCCATTTTAGAACAATTATTTGTCGAAGGAAATCTGGAACTGAATCAAAATATTGATCTTACACTACGATCGCTTATATATAAGGATTTTGAAACAATCTATTCGGCATATTTGAATCGCCCATTAACAATCGCTGAAAGCGATATATTAAACAATGTGATAAAAATCATGATGTGGAGGATACTGGGAAAGAGTTTTAGCCAGATAGTATGGTACAGATATTCCTATGCTGCGCAAACCAGCGAACGACGCGAAATACAAAAGCAAATAGAGCGATCAAATAATGCGGATGAAAGATACCTATTAAGACAAAGAGAGAGATCATGGCCAGCACGTTATTTACCCATGTTTCAAATGATTCCGAATAAAAAGCTCGTGCAGCTTAATTTAACACATCAGTTGCCAGCGTTCGCTGTTGATTATGATCGTATTGTGGTTGATACATACGATTACTTAGATAAACTGATTGGATTTCGACTGGGAGATGCGTTTTTTGCTGCATTTGACAAGTATTATCAAGAATCCAAGGATGAACGGGCACAAAAAATGTGCAACTACATTCGATACGGAACGAATGATCCCAAAGAAATAATGCTTTTAAGATATGGCTTTGATTTTGAAGATTTTGAATGGATTAAAAACGTAGTTGTTAATGTTGATGAGGAAGAAATGGTCTTTAGCAATATAGACAGTTTAACGGAAGAACAGTTAATGAGAATTAAAAAGTTTATGTAAAAGAAAAAGGATAAAGAACGATGACCCGCGCATACCAAGAAATCTATCTAAGTAAGGCACAGTCGGTTCTGGGCGACGCGTTTGACTATGCAATAAACACTTGTCAGATGCTTGGCGATGATTTTGCAAAACTTTTTTGTGGAAGCTCTATCAGCAAGCGGTTTGAAAAAGGCGAACCGGCGATAATTGCCGGAAAAAGTGGAATAGAAATCGCTATGGAAGTCGTTTTTGAAACTACCGGAAAACATTTTGAAACAGAACCGCAGGAATGTATGGAACGCTCCGTTGAATACTGGATCGGGTGGACTGTCGCGTATTATCAATGGTATTCGGATAGAAGTTTCAGCGAAATTCTCAAAGCAATTTCTTATGATGATTTACAGAAGCTGTACTACATGCTTCACGAAACAGATATCACAAAGTTTGCTGATATAGCAGAGGAGAGAATCAAGAGATGTTTCAAGGATACTAACTTGAAACGAATCCGCACAGCATATGGCTACACGCAAGCGAAACTAGCAAAGCAGTCCGGCGTGAGTCTTCGATCGATTCAGATGAACGAACAGCGTCGCAAGGATATCAACAAAGCGAGCGTAGAGGCGCTGTACAGCATTGTAAATGTGCTTGGATGTGCGATTGAGGATTTGATTGAATAATAACAGCATCAATAAACAAACAATTTCATAAAAACCGTTGATTTTCGCCTCCAAATTGTGTATAATACAATATGGAGGCGAAAACTATGATTTTAACAACTTCAATGCTAATGGATCAACTGCAAGAATACGGCGATCCGGCAGGTAAGATATTACGCATGAAGCGTGAAGGCGAATTGATTCAACTTACTCGCGGCATTTATGAAACGGACAAGAATACACCCGGATACTGCCTTGCCGGCGCGATATTTGGACCGTCTTATCTGTCGTTCGAGTATGCGCTGTCGGTTTACGGGCTGATACCTGAAGCGGTTTATACGTTTACTTCTGCTACGTTTGATAAAAAGAAATCCAGAGAACAGGAAAACCATTTTGGCAGATTCACCTATCGTGACGTACCGTCGGAAGCATATCCGTTCGGGATCGTCCTCAAGGAAGAGAACGGATACGTTTATCAAATGGCGACGCCGGAAAAGGCGCTGTGCGACAAGCTCTATACCATGCCGCCCGTGACCAGCCAAAAGGAAATCGAAAGAATGCTGTTTGAAGATCTGCGGATCGACAGAACGGAGTTCGAAAAGCTACATGCTGACGAGATCTTGCAAATCGGAGACAGGTATCACATCAATAATCTTAAGTATTTGATGAAGTATCTGCGGAGGAATGAAAAATGAACCATGTGATCAATGAAATGTTGAATAAGTATCAGGCGGAAGGACTTGCCGGCAAGAAGAACGCGATCAAGGAGATCATGCAGGAGATCGTTTTGTGCGGCCTTTCCCGCGCGGGTTTCTTCAAAAAAACTGCTTTTTATGGCGGAACGGCGCTTCGAATTTTCTACGGGCTGGATCGTTTTTCTGAAGATCTGGATTTCTCATTGATGGCGCCGGACGACTCTTTTGAGCTGTCCGAATACTTTCCGACACTCAAAAAGGAGGTTGCTTCCTACGGGCTGAATGTGGAGATTGCCGAAAAGGAAAAGACGAAAGAATCCGCGATCCGATCCGCGTTTCTGAAAGGCAATACGAAAGAGCATATGCTTCTGTTTTACTCCTCCGATCCGGCGGCGAGTGCCGTCGCGGGGAATGAAACGATCAAAATCAAATTTGAGGTAGATACCAACCCGCCGGCGGGAGCGACTTTTGAGCATAAGTACCGCCTGCTTCCCGCACCGTATGAAGTAACACTCTACGATATGCCGTCGCTGTTTGCAGGTAAGGCGCACGCGGTGATCTGCCGAGCATGGAAGAGCCGAGTCAAGGGCAGAGATCTCTACGATTACGTGTTTTATCTGTCCCGCGGAGCCGCGCTTAATACCGAACACTTAAAAGCACGGTTAGTGCAGTCAGGGGTTTGGAAAGCGGAAGATTCGTTCACCGTTGAGGACGCAAAAAAACTGCTCTGTGCTCGTTTTGACACGATCGATTATGCTCAGGCAAAAGGCGACGTCAGCCCATTTATCAAAGACAAAGCCGCACTTGATTTGTGGGGTGCGGACTTCTTCAAGCAGATTACGAAAGGGCTGAAATAGAATTTAATGGAGGGAATATATGGCTTATAGATATGCCAATCAAAATGAAGTTAAAGAGTTAAACTTGTGGTGCCTTGATGTTTTGCACGAGATACAAGACGAAGTACAAGAGTACTTTACGTTTGATATTAGATTAATCGGGAGCGGAGAAAAGCGTCTTGTCACGCAGAACAGCGATCAATGCTTTGATTTGGATTACAATATTATTTTGCAACGCGACAAACAAGGATTGATCGATGACCCAAAGAAAATCAAAGATCTGTTTATTGCTAAGTTTGATACTGTATTGGGAAAATGCGTCGATGGATATTATCACGCTTGCGATTCAACATCTGTTATCACTGTAAAGATTATCAGAAACAACCAAATGGTTTATTCTTTCGATGTTGCTATTATCGTGGAGGGGGACGACGGCTATTTTTATCGATTAACCAACGATAAGAATACAGGACGGTATATTTGGAATAGAGTAAAAGGTTCTCATAACTATCTTGAGAGATTTCAGTATGTCAAGCAAACCGGGCAATGGGTGTCGTTCAAAAAAAGGTATTTGGAATTAAAGAATATGCATTTGCGGCGTCAAGACGACGTAAAGTCTTTTTCTGTTTTCCTCGAAACACTAAACGAGTTTCGCAGATAATTATGGATAAGCGTAAAGAATATTTTTATAAGGATCTCATAATAGAAGACGAGGACAAGGATCGTGCAGCGCGTTACTTAAAATCCAAAGGCGTTGAAAAACACATTATCATTAAGGATAAACTATCGAACTGGATAGATGGCGGAAAGATCGAGTATTCGATGATCGCATCAATGTATCGCTATGATAAACGCTTGAGGCTAATACTTTTTAAGTACATATCTTACTTAGAAGAACGGTATCGTGCGGTGATTCTGGACGAATATCGAAGTACACCGAGAAGAATCAAATGGATTAAAGATTTGACTGAGAAACTAAAGGATTGCAATTGGGACTTGAATGATGCTCTTGAAAGAATAGATTTTACCACGTTATTGATCCAGTCAAATAGCTTGCCACCAAGAGTGCGCGGAAGATGTGGTTTCCCCGGTGGTAAACACTTTAGAGAGAATTCAATAGCAATAAGAGAACTGAGAAATGCAGTGATGCACAATAAATTCTTACTGCTTTTTCGTGGTTTTGAAACTTGCTACATTGGCGGCGTCGACGGCGGCAAAGGCACGAGTTTAAAAGCAAATATACTCAATTTGCTAACTTTCTTGCCAAGCGAAGTGGCCGAAAAATGCAAAAAAGAAATCAATGAAGCCAAAAACGGAAAAGAAAGTCATAAGGGTACCAAATGGAATTTGCCATCTTTTGTTGAAATACAAGTCTAATTTTTTGAGAAAAAATTCACTCAATTAAAGTGTATTTTAATCGAAATCAATGGCAGCTATTTTGTGAAAGAAAGAGATCAAAGAAACCTAAAAGTCTATATGAATTTGAAAAGTCATTACAACAGAAATATCCAAATGAGTATACAGCCACGGGCGACCGTGGCTGTTGCCATATACACGAAAGGCGGTGATGCGTATGATTGTATTTTGCTGATTTGGAAATCAAATACAAAAAGGAGGTAAAAGAAACATGATTTCCAAAGAACAGTTTTTAGAGCTCAAGCACTTAAAGTCGCTCGGTGTGCCTACAACGACGATTGCAAAGAAGATCGGGATATCGGTTCCAAACGCAAACAAGTGGTTGCGGATGGATGAAGACGCGTTCGAGAATTACCTGATAAACAACACCCCGTATCTCGAGCAGTACCGCGCTTTTATCCCGAACATCCTGAAGATCTGCCCGCAGACGCAGGCGACCAACATCATGTATCGGGTAAAGGATCAGTTCCCGGACTTCAACTGCCGGAAGACGACCTTCTTCCGGTATATCCACGATCTTCGGGAACAGACAGGCTACGTCAAACCGGAGCAGCGCCCGGCGCGAATCATTCGATGTCGTTGGTTCGAGCCCAACAGGGGGAGCCATCAAAGAAAAGTCGACATTTTTAAACTGTCGACTTTCGGAAAGTTTTATGGTATAATGAAGCTGAGGTGATGAAAATGAACTATTCCAAAACCGTCCGTGAATACTGTAAAACGACCCCGTTGAGGATATTTGACGTTTCTTGCGAGATGAAACACCACTTTGAGATGATTCCATATAAGACGTTGCTAAAGATTCTCAACCGTCTAGAAGAGGAAGGGTGATTAAAATGATTTTTGATGATTTCGTTTCAAAATTAGGGAAAAAGTATGAGAAAGATTTCAATTTAATATGTGATTCTTCAGAGTATAATAACAAAAAAATGCTGGATTTAACACTATCTATACATCAATACATACAAGCATCATCTGAAGCAATTTATTACTATTTTCTAAAAAGAAAAGATGAAAATATTGAATATGATAAACGAGTAAATATGGAAAATGGTACAGATGTTGATATATCATGTAGTATAGCAGGCTATAGAATTAATCTTGAAGTAAAAACGCCTGAATTGTTTGAAAATACTTCAAAATATAAAGAAGGAATGATTTATGGGCATTTGAACCATAGATATCCTGATGATATGATTACAAAAGAAGATGTTGACAAAGAAATGAAAGAAATTGTCAGCTATTTTCAAGGTAAAGCAGATATTGAAAAAATGGATGATAATAAATTAAAAGATTATTTGGTTGGTTGTAATGAGAAAGTTATTCCTAGTGATGAATCAGCCATTAATGTTCTTTTGATTTGCTTGGATTCATCAACTATGGGTTCCTTTCTATCGTATATTTTGAACGAGTATACTGGATTGTTTTCAAATAATCCATTTGTTCCTGCAAAAGAGTATAAGAAGGTTGATTATATAATACTTTCAAATTGTGTTGAAGCACATCTCGATTCAAAATTTAAGTTTAATGTTTGGGATGCAAGTAATTACATTAATTTTGTTATTCCGAATTACAATAAAAAAATAATTAATGGGAAAAAAGATTTATTAAACAATATTTTCAATGATTCTTTTGATGATTATTGTAAAAAACGTACTGGAATAATGTGTTGCGAAGGAAATAATCTTGGTGATGAATTTGCTTTCTCAAATTATTTAGCAGATGATAAAAATCTTTGTTTTTGCCAAAATCATGAAAAAAGAAAATACTAAGTCACATCTGTCACGTCAGTCACGTGTCACTTAATGTATATATCCAAAATATATAGGGTTAGAGGGTGTACCTTCATCTATATGGGGGTATTGTATTAACAATACTTACCATACACAGAAAATCCCGTTGCATTTCGCAACGGGATTTTTTTGGCTCCCCCTTTTCCGTTGGACCCGAACCGCGACATCACGATTCGAAAACGAAACGCCCGCCGCCCCGTCCGACCGAGAAAAAGCGTTTTCCAAGCGCCACAAGGACGCCCGGCGCTCCGTTCCGCTTTCCGTTTTCGCCCGGGCGCCCTGCGCAAATCATAGATGTCGTCCCTGGGTTACTTTCCTTGACGTCGTCTTCTGCCTCAAAAACCTCTTTTGTCATTCGGGCAAAGGAGGTTTCTTGTTATTGGATTGCAAAATGCACGCTTTTCGGTTATAATGGGAAAAGAGACCGACAAATCGGGATCGTCGGAAAAGTTGACCGGGGGGTGAGCGGATGCCGCTTGAAAAAAGCGTTTTGGACGTTGAGAAAATAAGCGCGATTCTAGAAAACGAATACGGATTGCACCTCGTCTGCTGTGAAAGACTGGCGGCGGGGTCCGCTAACTGCTTCAAGGTCACGTGTAAAGAGGGAAACTTCTTTTTCAAAGAGTATCAAAGCGGTTTTACGCCGGAAACGGTAGAAACGGAAGCCGGGATCGTGGAGTATCTGGGTGCGAGGGATTTCCCGGTCGCCGGTTTTGTCAGAACGGTCAACGGGAACAGTTGCACCTTGTATGAAGACCGCGTAATCGGCGTTCAGGATTTCGTGGAGGGGCAAACGCATCAGAACGACCTCCCGCGTCCGCTGTTGCTTGAAAGTGCGAAGTATCTGGGGAAAATGCACGCGATCCTGAAGGACTATCCTTTGGTGGCGGACATGGATTACGATTGGGCTTCGGAATCGTCAAAAGACGCAATCGCGCGCAAGTTCAACGCGTTGTTGACCGCATTGGACAAGAACAAGTCGGATCCTCACTACCGCAAAATCCGAGAAGACGTCCTTTTCAAAAAAGAATTGACGGCGTCTATCAACGATTGGAAAGAGTATTTCAAAGACGTGACCTTTACCGCGACGCACGGAGATTACAGCTCTTGTCAGTTGATCCGTGATGAAAAGGGGATCAAGGCGGTGGTCGATTTCTCTTCGGCAAAACGTCTTCCCGCCGTCTGGGAGATCATGAGATCCTACGTACAATCGGGCGGAATAAGCCGAAGCGGATCCGAATTTGATATTGCGGATTTTTCTCTATACGTCAAAGAGTATATGAAATACGCTCCGCTTACCGAGAGAGATCTGAAAGCTATGCCGTATATTTATCTGTTTCAGCTGGCGCAGAGCAGTTACGGATATAAAGAGTATCTGATCACAAAGACGGAAAACAAAGAAGATTTGCTGGCGTTTGCATTTTGGCGCACCGATATCTGCAGGGAGATCTATCGCAAAGCCGAAGATATATCCGAGGCGATCGCGCACGGCGAATAGGGCCGCGCGGCTGAAAAGACGATAAAAGTCTTCCCAAAACGCCAAAAAAGAATTGAAAAGTCGCAAGAAAAATGGTATAATGTCATTCAAAGTATTTTTTTCGCGTACAGGCGGGGAAAGAACGCCGGATCACCGCAAACAAAAAAACGTGCTCGACGGTTTGAGCGCAATCGAAAAACGCAGCCGGAGGAACAGATAAAAAGAAATGAACAATTATATCATCAGCGACGTCCTGAGCGCTATGCAGGCGATGCGCAGGCAGGAACTGAAAGTATATTATCAACCTAAGATCGACGCCACGACCGGCAGAGTGAAGTCCGCCGAAGCCCTGATCCGTTGGGTGAGGGAAGACGGCGACGTGATCCTGCCGAAGCAGTTTTTGCCCGCGATGGAGCAAACCGGCGCCGTCGCTATGCTGGATTGGTACGTGGTCGAGATGGTGTGCAGGTTTTTTGAACGGCTGAAAGAGTTGAATATCGAACCGATGCCGATCTCGGTCAACTTCTCCCGCTGGCACCTCCACGAAGAGGGAATGCCGAGCCACCTTGCCGAGATCGTGGATTCCCACCGTATCGATCACCGTCTGATCGTGGTGGAGATCACCGAATCCGCCATTGCCCAGGAAGAGGAACTGATGCGCAAAACCGTCACGGGTCTGCGCGAAAACGGCTTCGAGTTCTCGATCGACGATTTCGGCAGCGGGCTTTCCTCTTTGAGTTTGGTTGCAGACACCTCCCCGGACGAGATCAAGATCGACCGTACCCTCCTGAAGCGGAACTGCGAGAACGAGCGGGAGCGCGTCATCCTTGAGAGCATTTTCCTCTTCGCCAACCGGCTGAACATCCGGACCGTCGCGGAGGGGGTCGAAACCAAGGAGCAGTTCGGATTTCTCCGTACCTGCAACTGCGATCTGATCCAGGGATTCTATTTCGCCCACCCCATGCCCGAGGACGATTTCGTACAGTATCTTCTCGATCGGCACGCGCCGGTGGACGAGGAGGACATCCTCAAGATCCAGACCGAGACGGGAGCCGTACAGATCCTGCTGCAGGCGGTCTATAAGAGATACCCGCTGATCATCTACGGCAACCTGACGAAGAACAGTTTTTACATGATGACCTACGAAAATTTCACGGCAAAGGGCTGCCCCTCCACGGGCACGGTGGACGATTTGATCGAGCACGGCACGCTTTCGATGCACCCGGAGGACAGAGAACGCTGGAACGCCATGTTTTGCAGGGAAAACCAGCTCAAACTGCACCGGGAGGGCGTGCAGGAGCTCCATATGATCACACGGCAGCTCGGAGACGACGGCGTCTACCGCAAGGTGGAGACCAGCAACTATTTCGTGAAGTGTCCGGCGACCGAAGACGTCCTGATCATCAGTCTGTGCAACAATTTCGCAGCCGGGGAAGAGAAGTAAGAAACGGATAAAAACGCCCAAACGGGGCGAGGGAGAGGGCAAAATGATCGACGATCAAGGAATCAATGCGCTTATGGATCATTATACCCCGGTAATAGACTATATTATTGTTTCCAACAAGCGTTTTTACGGGATTACAGATCCGATTAAATGGAAGTTTACCTTTAATGAGAGCCCTGCTTTGGCAGCACATTACGAAAAGAATGAAAAAGGAATTGTAATCAATATTGCATTTGTCGACTTTGCTTTTTTTCAGAGAGAACCGTATCAAGTTGAGTTTTTCATTTTGCACGAAATACGGCATTGGTACCAATACTCTGAAATGGAGAAATACAAGACAGATCCAACAACGTGCGAAAAACCTGTTCTCGTTGAGCAATGGTTAAAAGAAACAGCAAACTATGTGCCGCCTTCTGTCGGAGAAAAGAACGCCGACTATTTCGCGCAGGATCTGGAAGAAGATGCTAATGCTTTCGCGTATGCGGTTGTGTCTTATAAATATGGGAAAGGGTTACCGCACCTTGTGCCGCCCGCATATGAAAATGAGGCGTTTTTTGAACGGGTAGACGTCTTGATCGAGCAATTCAAGAACGCGATTTGAAAAGGGAACGAACCATGCCGAGAAAGAAGAAAAACGCAAAACCCGTGAATCCGACCGCGCGGACGACCCGCATCTATTCGCTGATTTTGGTCGTTTCCGGCATTCTCTTCGTCGCGATCCCGTCTCGGATCGCGGAGGTTTTGCCGTACTATCTGTTCGGGCTGATGCTTCTGCACGCCTGTCTGATGCTGTATCGCGGGACGAAGACCAAAAAACGCAAGGGGCGGACGGGGTGTCTTGTCGACGCGGCGATCAGCTTCGTCCTGTGCGTCCTGTTCGTCGTTTTCCGCGAACGGTCGTCGGATCTGGCGGTGATCTTTATGGCGGTCCGCACCGCGGCGGTGGTCGGAGAATATATCGCCGCGATCGTAAGAAACCGCCGCGTTCCGCGTGCGATCGTCGGCTGCGTGTTTATGATCGTCATCAATCTGGTCCTGCTCGCGAAATTGGTCAGCGAGATCGGCGGATCGGTCGAAACGCAGGTCGTGATCTACGGGCTGCTGTTCTTGGTGCAGGGCGTCGCCGGGATCTACGCGAACCTGAAAGACGTGATGCCCGGCAGTCTGTTCGGGCGCGTCATCGTCAAGACCTACGCGGCGGAGATCCTCGCGGGGCTTATGATCGCGGTGGTCGGGGCGTCGATCCTCCTGCCGCTGTTCGAGCCGGCGATCGAGACCTTCGGCGACGGGCTCTGGTACTCCTTTATGCTGGTCACGACCATCGGCTTCGGCGATATGACGGCGGTCACTCCGGCGGGGCGACTGATTTCGGTCGCGGTCGGCATCTACGGCATCGTCGCGTTCGCCCTGATCACCAGTATTCTGGTCAGCGTCTACAACGAGAGCAAAGAAAAAGACGCGCAGAACCGGAACAATTCCGACAAAAATTGATCTCCCTCCGAACGAAATGGCGCTTGCCCCGGCAAGCGCCATTTCGTTTTCTTGAAGACGGTTGCAAAAAGCGCGGTTCTGTGGTACACTACTGGTAGAAAGGCGGTTTTCCAACCGAAAGCGGAGGGAAACGGTCAAAATCAACCGCCGGTCGGTTCACTCCGCCGGCGATCCGTTGACGGCGGCACAACAGACGGAAAGGAGTTGCAAAATGGCAAGCAAAACGGATCGCGTTTTTGCAAACGACCCCCGCTTTTTCGGGGAAACCGATTCCGAGACCGTTCAGAACGCGATCGATTACGCAAGCGCACACGGGATCGGAAAAGTGTTGATCCCGTTCGAAAACGAACGGGCGGGGACGGACGTTTGGATCATTGATCGGGCGGTTTTGCTTCCGAGTCGTCTGACCGTGGAACTGGACGGCGCGCGTCTGCGCCTTGCGGACGGAGTGCGGGACAATATCTTTCGCAACCAAAACGGTTGTACGGAGATCGGGCGCACGGTCGAGGGGGAACAGCGGGATATTCATATCGTCGGGAAAAACGGCGCCACGCTGGACGGCGGCAAACCGAACGGAATGTCCGAACGCCTGTGCCGGGAGCATCCGGGAGAGTATCCTTCCATGAAGGTCAATCTGTTGGTTTGGTTCTTCAACGTGCGCGATTTTTCTCTGGAAGGACTGCGGATCGTTGAAAGCCGCTGGTGGGCCGTCTGCTTTCATTTTTGCCGGCAGGGGCTTCTTTCCGATCTTGATTTCCAAATGGACGCCTCGCTTCGCAACCGGGACGGGATCGACCTGCGGATCGGATGCGAAGATATTACGATCCGGAATATCACCGGACTGACGGGAGACGATACGATCGCTTTGTCTGCGCTCGCGGACGTCGGGCTTGACGGCAAACTCCTGACCGTGGAAGGGAAAAGCGACGATATCAAGAACGTCACGATCCGGAATCTGCGCGCCGCCTCCTGCGGTTGCGCGTTGGTCCGCCTGCTCAACGAGGACGGCTACGTCCTCCGGAATATCGTGATCGACGGCGTGGAGGACACGGGAGAGACGATTTCCGCAGCGGCGATCCGCTTCGGGGAGGGAAACACGCGCTACGCCGCGAACAAAGGCAGAGAGATGGGAGAGTTTTCCGACGTCGTCGTTCGGAACGTCAGAACGTCGGCGCAGTACGCGCTGATCTTCGGCGAACCGACCCGCAACGTGACCGTGGATCACGTCCAAGGCACGGGCTGCTGTCGTGTGCTTGCCGGATTCTGCGCGAACTTCGTCGCGGAGAACGTCCGTTTGTCGGATCTGTCGATCCGGAACGACTCTTCGGCGGATTGCGTGTTCTTCGTCGAAAAGGGAGCCGAAACAGAGGGCTGTCGGATCGAAAACGTCACCGTCGGCGGGGCGGAGTATCTGTTCCGCGGGAAAAAGACCGCGGTTTCGGGCTGGCGGTTCGAGGGGGAAACTCCCCGCGAACACACCCCGGAGAGCCCGTCTTTTCCGTCGGCGTACGGGCTGTATATCCGGGATTGAGTGTTTTGTTCGGAAAACCGATATTTGAAAACAGGCGCTTGCCGAGGCAAGCGCCTGTTTTTTGAGAGGGTCACGTTTTGCCGTACTTGTCGAGGACTTTCACGTATTCCGGATCTTTCCGCAGTTCAACGTCGCGGTCCCACGCAGAGGAGCGCGCCCAACCGAGCCGGGCGGCGAGTAGGCTATCACGGTCGCGTTCCCCGAGGGCAACGTCAAAGAGCGGCTTGTCGCCCCGAGCGAGTTCGTCGATCTTTTGCGCGGCGGAAAGGGATTTGTCGAGGATCCGGATCATATCCGCGTTTTTTGCGCCGCGGGCGGGACGGTACTTCAGATCGTTCAGCAGCCGTCCGTAGATCGATTCCGCCTGTATGACGAGATACGCCTCCCCGCGTTCGCATCCGAGACGGAACAGTTCGTCCGCCGTCCCCTCGGTCTTTTCGAGCAGTTCGTCGTACGGGACCGCGGGATCGAAGAAATAGGACTTGACGAGTTTGTCGGCGCCGAAATCGACGAGTTCGTACATATTGCGCTTTGCCCAGTAGAGAAACTCCGGTCGGTCCTTTTGGAACATCTGTTCGTTCATCTGACCGCAGGTGTTGTACCAGTCGCCGCACTTTTCCCGGTGGATCCGGAGCGCCTCTTCGGTTTTGCCCTCGGCGTGGAGCAGGACCGCTTTCATCTTCCACGCGCCGAGCCGCAGATAGCCGTCGGTGCAGCCCCCGATGATCTTGTCGCAGATTTTCGTCAGTTCGTCCTTTTTGGCGAGCGCAAGTTCAAGATCGGGTTCGGCGTCGTCGATGCCGAGGGTTCCCATATACCGGAACATGATGCGATAGTCGTTCGGATAGACGCGGTAGGCGTCCTCGATCAACTTCTTCGCCGCGCGCCAGTCCTGCCGATAAACCCGCCAGAACTCTGCGATCAATTCTTCGATCTTTTGGTTGACTTTTTTCTCGTCGTAGCCCATCAGATCGTCGAGGGTCACGCCGAAATAGTAGGCGAGCGGCTGCAGCAGCGTGACGTCGGGATAGGTCTCGCCCCTCTCCCATTTGCTGACCGCGGCGGGGGTGACGTTCATCGCCTCCGCGAGTTGTTCCTGCGTGACGCTTTTCGTCACGCGCAGGCGCTTGATATTCGCGCCGATCGTGATTTCCATAAAAGTTACCTCCCGAAAAAAACGTAAGCCGACGTCTGCTTCGTCTTTAGTATAGCAGAAACGCGGCGAATGTAAAGGGACCGTTCGGAAAGATCGGGTAAACCGCAGGTTTAAAAAAAGTAGCGGCAGGGCGTGTCCCCGCCGCTTCGTTCGGTTTTTCCGCGCAAACTCTTGCAAAAATCGACGGGGTGTTTTATAATAAGGATAGGTTATCACAAAACGTTGTGAGAACGATCGGAGCGGGGAAGGAGAGCGGATATGGTCGACAAGGAACTTCTCGAGCGGATTGCGGACGCCGCGTGCGGCGCGGACGAACTCGCGGACTTCTGTGTGAACCTTGACGAACGGGAATACGATCTCGACGGTTCGTTTCAAAAGTACTACCGTCTCGGGCGGATCCTGCACGCGATCGAACGCTTTGAACGCGGGGAGATCGACGTCGAATATCTTGCGGCGTGGGCGACGGCGTATAAGTGGATCATCATGGCGACCGAATGGGAAAGACCCGACGGCGTCAACGGACCGATCGGGTACTCCGACTGCCTTGTCGAAATGATCTCCAATACACTTGACGACCTTGCTTTTCTGGAGGATTTATACCCAAAAGAAGAATGGACGGAATGGCTCAAAAAGGATTATAAAAAAACCTTCCGGGAATATGATTACGTACTATCCACGCTCGGGGAGTGGACCGCGTTCCACGCCGTGATCGAGCCGCCGGAAGATTTCGAGTTGGATAATTTTCCCGACGTGAGTTTCCTCGGCGTCAACGAATCAAAGAAACTGTTCGTGCAGTTCACGATTTTCGGTTTCATTCCCGACGTGAAAAGAATAAAAGAACCGAAGATCCCCCCCGAGAAGATGACGGAGAAGATCGTCGCGTTGAAGGACGCGGGGTACCGGGAACCGACGGTTTAACGGAGGAAGGAACGAGATGAACATCAACCAACTGAAATACGTTCTCGAGGTGGCGAACTCGTCCTCGATGCGCGAGGCGTCGACCAAACTCTACGTTTCGCAGCCGGCGCTCTCCGCAGGTATCCGCGAACTGGAAGAGGAACTCGGCATCCTGATCTTCGAGCGCACGAACAAGGGCGTGAGTCTCACCGACGAGGGCAGGGAGTTTATCGACTACGCGAAAAAAGCCGTCGGGCAATACGCGATCCTTGAGGATAGGTATCTTTCTCGCGACGGCGGGAAGGAACGCTTCTCGGTCTCGACCCAGCACTACAATTTCGCGACGCGGGCGTTCGTGGACGTCATCAAGCGGACCGACCCCGAAAAGTACGTTTTCTCGATCCACGAGACCAAGACCAAAGACGTGCTCGACGACGTCGCGACCTTAAAAAGCGAGGTCGGGATCGTGTCCTTCTCGGGCTCGAACGAGGCGGTCATCAAAAAACTCTTCCGCGATAACGGTCTGGAGTTCACCCCCCTGATGCGGCGCGAAACCTACGTCTACGTCTGGGAGGATCACCCGTTCGCCGGGAGACGCGAGATCTCGATCGAGGAGATGAAGGGGTATCCCTGCGTTTCGTTCGACCAGGCGGGCGACGGCAACTTCTACCTGACCGAGGAGGCGATGGCGGACTACGCCTTCGAGAAAACCATCAAGAGCGACGACCGCGCGACCACGATGGAGATGATCGCGGAACTCGGCGGCTACTCGATCGGATCGGGGATGCTCTCGGGCGAGGACGCGATCTTAAAAGGGATGGTCGCGATCAAACTGAAAGAGGAAGATCCCCTGATCATCGGCTATATCGTCCGGCGCGGCAGCGCGCTCTCGCGCTACGGCGAGGCGTACGTCGAGGAACTCAATAAATATAAGGAGATCGATAGCGACGAACTGTGATAACCTTTGATTATCACCGACGATAAAAAGGAAGTTCTTTACAAACGGCGCCCCCCGGTGTATAATGGTGACAACCAAAACGAAAGGGGCGCAGGACGATGTTTGCGACCAAAGCGAAAAAACAGATTCTTACGTGTTGTCGAATGCTTCTCTCCCGGGCAGATTGTACGGTCGGGGCGTTCGACGGTCCGCGTGTGCGCCTCGTAAACGATCGGTAAGCCGATCGGCCGATTGTCCGGGAGCAGAAGACGCCCCCGGGTGATTTTTGAAAGCGGACCGAAAACAAGAAACGTAAGGAGAACAAAACCATGAGCAAATACAGATTCGAGACCCTGCAGCTCCACGTCGGGCAGGAGTCGCCCGATCCCGCGACCGACGCCCGCGCCGTTCCGATCTATCAGACGACGTCCTACGTCTTCCGCAACAGTCAACACGCCGCCGACCGCTTCGGGCTTGCCGACGCGGGCAACATCTACGGACGGCTGACCAACTCCACCCAGGACGTTTTGGAGAAGCGCGTCGCGGCGCTGGAGGGCGGCAGCGCGGCTCTGGCGCTGGCGTCGGGGGCTGCGGCGATCACCTACACGATCGAGGCGCTTGCCGCGAACGGCGGGCATATCGTCGCGCAGAAGACCATCTACGGCGGCAGCTACAACCTGCTTTCCCATACGCTCCCGCAGTACGGGATCAGAACGACCTTCGTTGATATCCATAACCTCGCGGAAGTCGAGGGGGCGATCGAGCCCGACACCCGCGCCCTCTACGCCGAGACGCTCGGCAACCCGAACAGCGATATCCCCGACCTCGACGCGCTCGGCAAGATCGCCCGCAAACACGGGATCCCGCTGGTCGTCGACAACACCTTCGGCACCCCGTATCTCATCCGTCCGATCGAGCACGGCGCCGATATCGTGGTCCATTCCGCGACCAAGTTCCTCGGCGGCCACGGCACCACGCTCGGCGGGATTATCGTCGAGAGCGGCAAGTTCGACTGGAAGGCGAGCGGGAAGTACCCGAACGTCGCCGCCCCGAACCCCAGTTACCACGGCGTTTCCTTCTACGACGCCGTCGGGCCCGCCGCGTTCGTGACCTTCGTCCGCGCGATCCTGCTCCGCGACACCGGCGCTTCGATCTCGCCCTTCAACGCCTTCCTGCTCCTGCAGGGGATCGAGACCCTCTCGCTCCGGCTGGATCGCCACGCCGAAAACACCAAAAAGGTGGTCGAGTACCTTTCCAAGCATCCGAAAGTCGAACGCGTCAACCATCCGTCGCTGCCGGACCACCCCGACCACGCGCTCTACGAAAAGTACTTCCCGAACGGGGGCGCCTCGATCTTCACCTTCGACGTCAAGGGCGGACAAAAGGCGGCTTGGCAGTTCATCGACGCGCTCGAGATCTTCTCGCTGCTCGCAAACGTCGCGGACGTGAAGAGTCTGGTCATCCACCCGGCGTCCACCACCCACTCGCAGCTCTCGGAAGAGGAGCTTCTGGACCAGGGGATCCGCCCCGGCACCGTCCGGCTCTCGATCGGGACCGAACATATCGACGATATCATCGCGGACCTTGAAAAGGGCTTCGCCGCGATCCGGTAAACGACACACAACAACGAAACAGATAAGAAAGGGAACAGAACAATGTCTAATATTCATACTTCCGCAGATCAGCTGATCGGCAAAACGCCGCTCCTCGAACTCACCCATATCGAAAAGGAACTCGGTCTCAAAGCGAGGCTCGTCGCCAAACTCGAGTACTTCAACCCCGCCGGCTCCGTCAAGGACCGGATCGCGAAAGCCATGATCGACGACGCCGAGGCGTCGGGCAAACTCAAACCGGGCGCCGTCATCATCGAGCCGACGTCGGGCAACACCGGGATCGGGCTTGCGTCGGTCGCGGCGGCGAGGGGCTACCGCCTCATCCTGACCATGCCTGAGACCATGTCGGTCGAACGCCGCCAGCTTATCAAGGCGTACGGCGCCGAGATCGTCCTGACCGAGGGCGCGAAGGGCATGAAGGGCGCGATCGCGAAGGCGAACGAACTCGCAGACGAGATCCCGAACAGTTTCATCCCCGGTCAGTTCGTCAACCCCGCCAACCCGAAGGCGCACCGCGAATCGACCGGTCCCGAGATCTGGGAGGACACCGACGGCAAGGTCGATATCTTCGTCGCGGGCGTCGGCACCGGCGGCACCGTGACCGGCGTCGGGGAATACCTGAAGTCGAAGAATCCCGCCGTCAAGGTGGTCGCGGTCGAGCCGGCGACCTCCGCGGTGCTCTCGACCGGCGTTGCCGGATCGCACAAGATCCAGGGTATCGGCGCGGGCTTCGTCCCCGACGTCCTGAACACCAAGATCTACGACGAGATCATCCCGGTTCGGAACGAAGATGCCTTCGCCGTCGGCAAGAAGATCGGGCAGAAGGAAGGGGTCCTCGTCGGGATCTCCTCCGGCGCCGCGGCGTACGCGGCGATCGAACTCGCCAAGCGTCCCGAGAACGCGGGCAAGACCATCGTGGTCCTGCTCCCCGATACCGGCGACCGCTACCTCTCCACCCCGCTTTTCGCGGATTAAAAAACTATATCCCGACCCCGGGAAACCGGGGTCGGGAAAGGCGTATCAAGGTAAAAACAATGAAAACTACGGCAAACAAGCACTTGCTCAAAATCACGACGACCGCCGTGATGATCGCGTTCACCTGCGTTCTCACGATGGCGGTCAGGATCCCGTCCCCGACCAAAGGGTACCTGAATCTCGGGGATCTGTCCGTTCTTCTCTCGGGCTGGCTGCTCGGACCGATCTACGGGAGTATCGCGGGCGGGGTCGGATCTGCGCTCGCGGACCTCTTCGCCGGATATCCGGTCTACGTTCCCGGCACGCTGCTCGTCAAGGCGGCGATGGCGCTGATCGTTTCGTCGGTCCCCGCACGCGTCAAACGGGACGGGGAGAGCCGTCCGCGCCTCGGATTTATGATCGCCTCGGTCGCGGCGGAAGTCGTTATGGTCGCGGGCTATTATCTCTACGAGGCGGTAGTTATCGGAGAGGGCTTTGCCGCCGCGGTCGCGGGTGTCCCCGGCAATATCGCGCAGGGGATCGTCGGCGCCGGCGGCGCGTATCTTGTGATCGAACTGCTCAGCAGAACGAATTTTTTCAAGCTGTACGGAATGCGCGGCTTTTCAAGGAGGAATGAACATGAACAAAACGGTTTATGAACAGGTGAAACGGGCGGCGGAGGAACTCGTCGGGGTCGCCAAACTCAAGGCGGGGGATCTTCTCGTCGTGGGGTGCAGTTCCAGCGAGATCACGGGATCGAGGATCGGCACGGACTCGAAGCCCGAGACCGCAGACGAGGTCTTTCGCGGTGTGTCCGACGCGTTGAAGGGAAAGGGGATCTATCTCGCCGCGCAATGCTGCGAGCATCTGAACCGCGCCCTCGTCGTCGAAGCCGAATACGCGGAAAAGCACGGGATCGAGATCGTCAACGCCGTCCCGCAGCCCAAGGCGGGCGGGTCGTTCGCGACCGCGGCGTACAAGGGCTTTGACCGTCCCGTTCTGGTCGAAACGGTGCAGGCGTCGGCGGGGCTGGATATCGGCGGCACCCTGATCGGGATGCATCTCAAACGCGTCGCCGTCCCGGTGCGGCTCTCGCTCGACCGTATCGGAAACGCGATCCTGCTCGCCGCCCGCACCCGCCCGAAGTTCGTCGGCGGCTCTCGCGCCGTCTACGACGAGAATCTATTGTAAACAAGCGAAAAAACGAAACCACCCCCCGAAGCAAATAAACGCGGGGGGAGGTTTTTTTAGTGAAGTCCCCGCCGAACCGGACGGTTCGGCGGGGGTGAAGTATGCTGCGCAAGTGAAGTTCGCTGCGCGAGTGAAGTTCGCTGCGCGAGTGAAGTATGCTGCGCGAGTGAAGGTTTACCCGGGCGGGGGGAAAAGTTATTTGCCCGTCAAGGCGGCGAGGCGGTCGGGGAAGTTGACCGTCATCCCGTCGACCCCCGCGGCGTAGGCGGAACGCATCAGTTCGTCGTCGGTCACCGCCCACGGACGGACGTTGAAGCCGCGGGCGTGCCATTCCTCGACGCGTTCGGGGGTGACGTTCTCGGCGCGGGGACAGAGTTCGTCGACGCCCGCCGCCTCCATCGCCCGAAGGTCCTCGTCCGCAAAATCCTTCTTCAGCCATCCGGTGCGCAGTCCCGGCGCGATCGCGCGGATCCGGCGCAGTCTTTCAAGCACGAACGAGGTGACGACGCATTTGCAGTCGACGCCGTAGCGGTAGACGAGGTCCGCGACCGCCTGCTCCGCGCCCTCTCCCTTGAGTTCGATCGCAAAGGTGATATCCCTCCACGAAAAGGCGGCGAGGAACTCCTCGAGCGTCGGGATCCGGTCGACCATCCCGTCTTTTTTGACCGTGAATTTCCGGAGTTCCGCGAGCGTGTAGTCTCCGATCGAGCCGGGCTCCCCCGTCACGCGGAGCAGGGCGTCGTCGTGGAACAGGACCGGCACGCCGTCGAGCGTCATCTGCACGTCGGTCTCGATCCCGTTCGCGCCGAGAGCGACTCCTTCGTAGAACGCCGTCATGGTGTTCTCGGGGCGGGTCTCGCTCGCGCCGCGGTGCGCGTAGTTGACGAACTCGGTCTTGCTCTCCTCCCGTATGATCGCCTGCATCGCCTCCCGCGTCTTGTCGAGGTGCTTCTGCCATTCGGTCGGGTCGATAAAGGGATTCTCGGGGGAATCGAACATCCGTTCGTATTTTCTGTCCTGATCGTTCTGCCAGGTATGGTTGCCGATCATGATATCGACGTGCTCCTCCTCCAACCGGTCGAGCGTCTTGAAGAAGGCGCCGCGCATCAGGTACGAAACGCGACGGTCGGGACGGTTCATATAGGGCTTTTTCAGCTGATTGCCCCCGCTGCCGCCGAACATCCCGGCGCGGTAGGTCATCCCGTTCTCGACAAGGTTGAAGAAGAAGGAAAAGGTCCCCTCGGTGTGTCCCGGGGTGAAAAGACAGGATACGACCGTGTCCCCCAGCGCGATCTCGTCGCCGTCCGAGAGAAAATGATCGGGTACGAAGCCGACGTATTTCAGATCGTCCTCGCCCATGTAGATCTCGGCGCCCGTGATCTCGCGCAGCCGTCCGGCGCCGCCCGCGTGATCGGGGTGACCGTGAGAGAGCAGGATGATCTTCACGTCGCTTGGTGAAAAGCCGAGGGTGCCGAGCGATCCGAGGATCGCGTCCACCGTGTCGATCCCGCCGCTGTCGATCATGATCAGCCCGCGAGAGGTGGCGAGAACGTGACAGGATTTGGCGTGCGTCCCCACGAAATACAGGTTTCCGGCGATCCGGAACGGAGCGGTGTCTCCCAACATGATCTGTGCCCTCCTTTTCTTGATTTCACTTTCATTATACATCATTTTCCCGAAAAATGCAAGAGAGGGAGGTTTCGCCGTCCCCTTTTCCGCATAGCGGAGCGGCGCGGGGGCATACTGAACAAAAAACGGGATCGGGGGGATCGGCGTGAAACGGATCGCGGCGCTTTCGCTTGCGTTTCTTTTGCTTTTCGGGCTTGCGTCCTGCGGGAAAACGCCTCTCGGAAGGGAGAATCCCGAGACGGCGGAGGAATCGACCGCCGCACCGACTCTCCCGCCGACCGAGCCGCCCGAAACCGAGCCGCCCCCCGATCCGGCTCTGCTGTTCCCGCCGTTCGTTCAGCCCGGACTACTGAAACTTTCCGGGGGCGGGAGCGTCCCCGTCGAGCTTCTCTCGGCGGAATCGGGCGTCTCCTACCGTATCCGCTACCCGTCGGGGAGCGAAGCGACCGTCGCGTGGGATCTGATCGAGCCGCTCGCCCCCGACGTGCCGGCGTTGCCGAGTCCGACGGCGGAACAGGTGATCGAGTACCTGAAAACCGAACTCGGGGACCCGCTTCCCGCTTGGGTCTTTTTCGTCGATCTTTCGCGCCTGACCGTAACGGCGGTGGAGAACGGGGAAGTGCTTCGCGTGATGCCCTGTTCGGTCGGGGACGCCGGACATCCGACCCCGCGCGGGCGGTACGAGACCGACTACAAGACCGAGTTTATGGGCAAAGAGGGGGTCTATCTCTGTCGGTGGGGCGTCCACTACTACGGCGGGTATCTTCTCCATTCGGTGCTCTATACCTGGCGGGGCGACGAGATCCTCGACGGCGAACTCTCGGCGCGGATCTCGCACGGCTGCGTCCGGCTCTCCCCCGAGGACAGCCGCCGGATATACGAAACGGCGCCTCTCGGCGCCGTCGTATTGGTGAATTAGTTTCGCTTACCGCCAAGCCGCGGGACAGGTGCGTTTCTCCTCAAACCACGGCGTCTCGCGGAGCAGCAGATCCGACGCAGAGCAGACGACCCAGACCCGTGAGCCGTCGCTGCAGACCGTGATATTGCCGTTCATGGATTTGAAGGTCTTGTCCTGGTCGCTCTCGAAGATGGTGGTGACGTAAACCTGATCGGTATAGGGCGCCACCCGGTCGATAAACGCCTGGGTCGGGAATTTGTTCGCCTCCGTCTTTGTGTACTCGGCGCTCCCCGCGCAGCAGCAGACGCAGACGATCTGCGGTTTGATGACCGAGAGCAGCGCGTCGGAGGACGAGGTCTTCGAGCCGTGGTGTCCCGCCTTATAGAGGACCACTTCGGGCAGATCGTTCATCTCGACCAGCTTCTTTTCGCCCTTCGCCTCAAGGTCGCCCGTGAAGAGGTAGTTGTTCTCGCCTTCGGTCAGCAGCATACAGACCGAATAATCGTTTTCGGTCGACGAATCGTGGGTGTAGAAGTAACTGTCGAGGATCTTCATATTGATCCCGTCCGCAAGAGCGAAGTCGGTCTTGCCCTGCTCGATGCAGTCCTGCGCCGTGTAGTGAGTCGCGCCGGCGGCGATCTCCGCCTCGAGGTTGGCGAGGTAATTTTTCTGCATCCCTTTCGACGGATCCTTGTTGGTCTTCGCAAAGTCGATGATGACCTCGCATTCGTAGAGGTCGAAGATCCCGTTTTTCGCGGCGAACCCGGCGTAGTGATCCTCGTGCGCGTGGGTGACGATCACGTACTCCAGTTTGTTGTCGGTGACGTACTCGTTCAGGTACGCGGAGATGGTCGGCACGCTCGAGGATTTCGAGCCCGCGTCGATCAGTACGTCGGTGTCGCCCGCCTTGATATACACGCAGTCGCCGGTGTAGTAGTTGCCGAGTTCGAGGAAGTGGATCTGCAGATCCCCGCCGATCTCGCCGCCGCGTCCGAATCTGTCGTTGGCTGCCTCGTCGACGGGGTTGAGAAAGTTGTCCCGCGCCGCGCCGAGAAAGCCCGCGGCTGCGCCGACGACGAAGAGGAGGATCGCCAGGATCAGGACGAGTACGGGGGAGAGGCGTTTCGCTTTACTTGCCATTATTCATCCCCTCCTTCCGTATCGTTTACCGTGATCGTGCGCACCAGACTGTATTTGGAGAACAGGAAGTGGGTGGGACGGTAGACGATCCGGTAGACGCCGGATTGGTCGGTCGGGACGGTATAGCCGCCGTCGGTCTTTTGGAGGGGCGTTTCGACCTCGACCTTTCCCGCGGCGTCGCGCCCGAGCGCCGTCAGGGTCCAGCCCGGCTCCGCGAAGGTGACGCTGCCGCCGCCCTCTCCGACGGTGAAGTTCACCGATTTTTCGCCTTTGAGTGAGAATCCGTCGTTTTTGGTCAGCGCGGTGCAGGCGAGATACCCGACGGCAAGCCCGATCGCGAGCGCCAGGATCAGGACGATCACGGCGACCGGATTGCGTTTCGCCGTGCGGCGGATCTGCCGCTTGACCGTACTTTTCACGGTTTTTGCCATAGAACGGTTCCTTTCTTACGTTTTCTTCACTCCTATTGTAGCAGAAAAACGCGTCCCGCGCAACCTTTTTTCGCGTTTTTCCGCACGGTTTTTCGTTTTTTCCGGCGCGCAAAAAACCGAGCGGCGCGGGCGAAAGATCGCAAATTTGCCCGTTTTTTTGCCGTGCGGTTGCTTTTTGCTTTTTTTTGATGTATAATATAAACAAGGAGCCCGCGGCGTACGCCCGGGTTTGATCGAAAGAGGAAACGAAATGAAAAGAAATCTTGTGATCGTTGCGCTGCTCCTGTGCCTCTGTCTTTTCGCCGCGCTCTTCGCGTCCTGCGACCTGTCGCCCGAAAAAGATCCGGAGAGCGACGAAACCACCGCCGCAGGCGAACACGAACATGTCTGGGACGAGGGACGCGTCGTCAGGGAAGGCAGCTGCGATCCCGAAACCAAAGAGGAGACCAAAGGCGAGATCGAATACACCTGCACGATCTGCGGCGAGACGAAAACCGAAGAGACCGACGGTCACGCCTGGAACGACGGGCGCGTCGCCGTTGCCGCGACCTGCTCCGATACGGGGATGCGGCTCTACACTTGCACTAAATGCGAAGCGAAGAAAAGCGAAGTGATCCCGGTCAACCCCGACGCGCACAATACTTCGGGCTCCGCGGAACGCCTGGTCACCCCGCCGACCTCGTCGTCCGACGGTGAGATCGAGAAATTCTGCACGTTATGCGGAAAGGGCGTCGTCTCGTCTTCGATGACGCTTTCCGAATACAGCGCGCAGGTCAACGCCGTCAAAGCGAAGGTCGCCGCCGCCAATACCAACTTCGGCAGCGTGACTGAAAACCTCGGCTCGACATACGCGAAGCCGACGGTTTCTCTGAAACAGCATCCCCGCGTAATGTTCAACGGGGACGAAGTCGACGCGGTCAAAGCGACGGTCTACGATCCCCGCAACAACGCCGCGATCAAACTGTATCTGACCGCGATCAGCAAACCGACCGACGGAAAACTGCCGGCTTCTTCGTCGCACAACAACTTCAGTTCCGACGTCCTCGACAAGATCCAGGCGCTGGCGCTCGATTACCGTCTGACCGGGAACAAGATCTCGGGGTATCAGGCGATCCTGGCGATCAAGAACCATCTGGCTACGATGGACTTTGCCGGCATCACGGGCGATCCCGAGCGGCAGTACGGATTGACGATGTTTATCGCCGCCTGCGTCTACGACTGGTGCTACGATCTCTTGACGTCCGCCGACAAGCAGCAGATCGTCGCGGGCGTCGAACATAAGTGCTGCGACGACGGCAAGATGGAGATGGGCTTCCCGCCCTCGGGACAGTACTCGGTCGCGGGACACGGCTGTGAGTTCCAGCTTCTGCGCGACTATCTCGCGTTCGCCATCGCGATCCACGACGAGTATCCCGGTTGGTGGGACTACATCGGCGGACGTTTTTACGCCGAGTACGTCACGCCGCGCAACTACTACTATTCCGCCGGTATGGTGACGCAGGGCGTGTCGCTCTACATTCGCATCCGGTTCTCGTCCGACCTCTATTCCGGGATCCTGATCAAGGCGGCGACCGGCGAGATGCCTTACGACGCCGCGGGGATGAAGCAGGTCATGCGCACCGTCTACACCTACGAACTGCCGGGCAGAAACGCCTTCGCCTCGGGCGACGACCACGTTGACGACGGCACGTTTATCGAGTACAGCCGCAACACGCTCCTGTCCTCCTATCTCTTCGACGACGCGACCATGCGCGCGCACCTCGAATACTATAAGAGAAGTTACTCGAGATTCGATTCGTATTTCACGGTCGGCTCGAACTACGTCGAATACCTGATCTGCAGTTCGAACGGCGTCAAGGCGGCGTCCGACCGGCATCAGGATATGCCGCTGATCCTCTATAACGGCGGCTTCCTCGGGCAGATCATTGCCCGGAACAACTGGAGCGACGATCAGGCGGCGGTCCTGATGAAGATCGGCGTCCGGACGGGCGGCAACCACGACCACCGCGACGCGGGACAGTTCCAGATCTGGTACAAGACGATGCTCGCGGGCGATACCGGGGACTACGACACCTACGGCTCCGACCATTGGAGAAACTATCACCAGGCGACCGTCGCGCACAACTGCATCCTGATCGGCGGGAACGGGCAGCAGCGTATGGGCGGCAACGAAATGTCGCACCGGAATTACATGACCGACAGCAACACGCTGATCGGCGAGGTGACGGGACACGAGGAAGGATTCAAGTCCGACGGGAAGACGCCGGTCTACGCCTATCTCGCCGGGAACAACGCGAAGGCGTACGGGTCGAGCGTGGCGTCCGAGGTCACGCGCCGGATGCTCGCCGTCTACGAGACGGGGAACGATAATATCCCGATGTACTTCTTCGTCTTCGACAATATCAAGTCGAACTCGAGCGCGAAAAAGACCTTCCTGCTCCACGTCCCGGCGCAGCCGACCGTATCGGGCAAGACCGTCACCGTCCAAAAGAACGGGGGCAAACTCGTTCTGCAGAACGTGGTCGGCGGCAACACGATCACGACGGTACAGGGGTACAAGGACGCCTCCGGGACCCTTTATTCCGCGGGCGACGACGGATTCTGGGGCCGCGCCGAGATCGCGACGGCGTCCGCGCAGACCAATCAGCTCCTGAACGTGATGTACGTTTGCGATTCCAACAAGAGCCCGTCGGGACAGACCGCGACCGCGATCTCGGGCAACTTGAACGTGAGCGGCGCCGTGATCGGCAAGGTCGCCGCGGTGTTCGTCAATTCCGCCGAGCGGCGTTCGACCGTTCTCTCGTTCACCGCAAGCGGCACGGGCGATCTTACCTACTACGTCTCGGGCGTCAGAGCCGGGAAGTGGGTGGTCCGCGACGCGAACGGCGACACGCAGAGGATCACCGCGACGGAAGACGGAGGACTTCTGGTCTTTACCGCGCCTGCGGGACAGGTCACCCTGACTCCGCAATAAAGGCACGCACGGATCAGCGCAGACCGAAAAACAAAAACGGATTATTAATTGGATCCGTTAAGGCTTTTCGCTTTGCGTGAAATCTCCGCATCGCTAAACGCATATTAAGGATGAAAACCGCCCTTTGGGGCGGTTTTCTCCATTGGATTATGGTTTTTGTTTTTCTATCCGCGTTCTCACCCTCTCGCGGTATGTTTATACGGCTTCGGGGTGAGAACGCGGATTCTGCATCTGCCCGTGCGCGCCACGGCGGCATTGGCAGGCACGGATCAGCGCAGACCGAAAAACGAATGGATGATTATAATTGATCCGTGAAAGCTTTTCGCTCTGTTTGAAATCTTCTCATAGCGAAATGCAGATTAAGGATGAAAACCGCCCCTCGGGGCGGTTTTCTCCATTGGATTTAAATTCGTTTTTCTATCCGCGTTTGCGACCGCTTGCAGTATGTTTATACAGCGTCGGGTCGCAAACGCGAATTCTGCATCTGCCTGTGCGCGCCACGGGAACAATAGCTGGCGCGGTTTGTTTTTGGATGTTACCGAGGCGGTTAATCGAAGTAACCTTTGTAGTTGATCTTGCGCTTGCTGTCCGGGAACAGATACGCGTAAATGTCGACGAAGTAATCGTCGGTCATACTGGCGATATAGTCCGCGACGATACGTTCGGGCGCCTCCTCTTCGTAGGGGAGCGGGCGCCTGTAGTGCGCCTCGTTTACGTAGCGGACGTGGTGGGTGAAGATCGGGGAGCCGAGGCGCTTGCCCGCAAGGTCGGAGAGCAGGCGGTTGAAAAGTTCCTCCATCATCGGGCGCACGCTGTTCTCCATCTCCTCGCGCACCCGGCGGTTCTTGTAGATCAGGTCGTAATTGACCCGTTTGGCGTCCGAGAGGGCTTTGAAATGGGCGTCGTCCATCGCGATACAGCCCTTGCCGTAACTGTTGTCGATGATATTGACGATCAGGTTGTTGATGATCTCGGCGTTGTGACTGCCGATCGAGCCGTCGGGGAACTCCTCGTCGGTCAGACGCGCCCGCACGGCGTCCTGACGGTCCTTGCCGAGATAGGCGATGATGTCCGAGATCCGGACGACGCACCCTTCGAGCGTCGAGGGGATCAGCTCGCGGATTTTTTTCTTATCGGCTTCGCAGTCCGCTATCATCCGGTCGAACTCGTCGAAATCGGTCATGGGGCGGGGACGGTATTCGTGCAGTTCGAGTTCGCCGTCGTGACAGGCGATGCCCGAGAGGGTCTGGATCGTGATATTGTAGGGAAAGATCCCGTCGAGGACGCGCACCGACTGGAGATTGTGGGCGAAATGCCGCCCGGTCACGTTAAAAAGGCACCGGTCGAGGTACTCCTCCCCCGCGTGTCCGAACGGGGTATGCCCGATGTCGTGACCCAGCGCGATCGCCTCGATCAGATCGAGATTCAGCCGCAGCGCCCGCCCGATGGTCCGCGCAATCCTCGACACCAGCTGCACGTGGAGCGAGCGGCGGGTCAGGTCGTCGTTGCGGTAGAACGAAAAGACCTGCGTTTTGTCGGCGTAGCGGTTGTAGAACGGGCAATGCAGGATCTTGTCCACGTCGCGGATGAACGGCGTGCGCCAGACGTTCGGGCGGTCGTTTGCGAGGTCTTTCCGACGGATCGCGGCGTCGTCCGGGGTCGCGTAATCGGGGAGACGCCGTTCGGTTTCGTCCCGGCGCATTTTCTCCTCGGTTTCGGGCGAGAGCGATTCGTAATAGAGCAGTTCGCCGCTTTCAGTCAAGGTACAGATCCTCCGTGATTTCTTCGTTCGAGAGCAGGGGATCGCGGTCGGCGCGCGCCAGCACCCGCCCCATCACGTCCGCCATCCGGGGACAACTCCCGCAGATCACCGGCGCAAGCCCGAGCGAGCCGGTCTCGGTCGCCCCCGTTACCCGGAAGGCGCGGTCGAGACGCGGGAAGCCGCGCGAGCCCCCGGCGTTCTCGTGACTGCGGTAGCCCCGGTCGAGGATCCGCCGCCCCGCGTGGTCGTAGATCCCGATATCGAAAGTCGTGCGCGAAAGGTGTCCCGGGAAGGGGACCTCCGCCATCTCGTCGACGGCGCAGAGGAAGGTGTTTTGTTCCATCCCCACCCCGACGAGCAGGACGTAACCGCCCTCCTCCGCGAGCCGCGAGAGGGCTCCCCCGACGGGGGTAGGGGTCTTGGCGTTCTCCTCGCCCGCAAGGTAGGATTCCGCCTCCCGTCCGAATCCGGTCATGGAGTGCGTCGGATGGAGCGAGCGGAAACCGTCCCGCCGGAACGCCGCGGCGTTAGCGAGCGTCCCGATGCAGGGCGGGGTGCGCAGGACGTCGTAGGTGGGATTCTCCCGGTTGACGGTCGCCCAGGTATGGGTCGGCACCAGCAGAAGCCCGTCGGAAAGATACGCCCTCAGAGCGTCGATCAGCCCGTCGGCGCCCCCCTCGATCCCCCCGATCGAGCGGATCGAGGCGCGGATATTCACTTTCGCGTTCCGCGGGATCTCAAAGTCCTCCATCATCCGGAACACGTCGCGTTCGGTCACCATAGCGTTTCCCCCGTGGTCTTTCGGTTTTTCTTTCCTTCAGTATAGCACATTCGCCCGCCGTTTTGCAAGCCCCGCGGAAGACGACGGTAAAAATACCCGTCTGCCGCACTTGACGGACAGGCGGGAAACGTGTATAATATAATTCAGGTCGATATACCCTTTCCGCGGGCGCGCGCCCGCAAACGCGGGAGGGACAGAGAAAAAGGACGGTTTGAATTATGCAGAAGGTCACGAAAGCGGTCATCCCCGCCGCGGGGCTCGGGACGCGGATGCTCCCGATCTCGCACGCCGTGCCCAAAGAAATGCTCCCCATCGTCGATCTCCCCGCCGTCGCCTACCTCGTCGAGGAGGCGGCGAAGAGCGGGATCACCGATATTCTGATCATCACGAACCGCGACAAGGACGCGATCGAGGACTTCTTCGATTATTCCCCCGAATACGAGGCGGCGCTGACGGCGAAGGGGAAGACCGACGAAGTCGCGTCGCTCCGCCGCTTTGCCGATCTTGCGAACGTCACTTTCCTCCGGCAGAAGGAGGCGAAGGGGCTGGGTCACGCCGTCGGGCGGGCGCGGGCGTTCGTCGGGGACGATCCCTTCGTCGTGCTTTACGGCGACGACGTGATCTTCTCGCACACCCCGGTCGCAAAACAACTGATCGACGCCTACGAAAAGTACGGGCGCCCGGTCGTCGGGGTCAAGCGGGTCGCGACGGAACAACTCCGAAAGTACTGTTCGCTGAAGGTCTCTCCGATCGAGGGGGATCCCGCCGCGTTCTTCTGCGACGATATGATCGAAAAGCCGAAACCCGGCGAGGAGTTCTCAAATCTCTCGATCCTCGGCAGAGTCCTGCTCACTCCCGCCGTCTTCGATATTATCGACGCGCTCCCGCCCGGAGCGGGGGGCGAGATCCAGCTGACCGACGCGATGGCGAAAATCGCGCGCGAAAGCGGGGTCACGGCGCTCGAATTCGAGGGGGACCGGTACGACCTCGGCTCGAAGGTCGGATTCCTGATGGCGAACGTCGTCGCCGGCGTCGCCCATCCCGAGACCGGCGAGGAATTCCGCGCGTTTTTAAGAAAATTCGTTTCGGAGACGGAACAATGACCGCCGTTGTACGCCGCGCGACGGAAAACGACCTCGCGGCGCTTCTTGCGCTCGAATCGCGCTCGTTTTCGGTCCCGTGGAGCGCGGCGGCGATGGAAAGCCATCTCGCGGCGGACCACACCCTTTCGCTCCTGCTGCTTGAGGAGAACGTTCCCGTCGGGTATCTGCTCGCCGGATTCACCCCGCCGGAGGGGGACCTCTACCGGGTCGCGGTCCTGCCCGAAAAACGGAGACGGGGCTACGCGCGGCGTTTGCTCGACGCGTTCCTTGCCGAATCCGACGAGAGGGACGCCGATACGCTCTGGCTCGACGTCAGGGAATCGAACGCCGCGGCGATCGCGCTCTACCGTTCGCTCGGTTTTTCGGTCGTCCTGAGGCGCGAAAACTACTACCGCGATCCTACCGAAGCGGCGCTCGTCATGACGGCGAAGCGCCCGAAGGAGTCTACGTAAGATATGTTCATACTTGGCTTTGAATCCTCCTGCGACGAGACCTCCGCCGCCGTTCTGGAGGAGGTCGACGGGGAACTGTTCGTCCGCTCGAATATCGTCGCGTCGCAGATCCCGGTGCATCGGCTCTACGGGGGCGTGGTCCCCGAGATCGCGAGCCGCGCGCACGTCGAGGTCATCTCCCGCATCACGGGGGAGGCGCTCGACAAGGCGGGGATCGGACTTTCCGACGTCGGGCTTATCGCCGTGACCGACCATCCGGGGCTGATCGGGGCGCTGCTCGTCGCGGTCAACTTTGCGAAGGGGCTCGCCGTAGCGAACGGTATCCCGCTCGTCGGCGTGGATCATATCCGGGGGCATATCGCCGCCGCCTACCTTGCGGGGGCGGGGGAGACCCCGAAGCCTCCCTTCATCGCGCTCGCCCTCTCCGGCGGACACACCTCGATCTATCACGCGAAGACCCGGACCGACTGGGAGACCGTCGGCTCAACCCGCGACGACGCGATCGGAGAGGCGTTCGACAAGATCGGACGGCTGATCGGTCTGGAATATCCCGCGGGCGCCGCCTTCGACAAACTCGCGGCGGAGGGATTCCGACTTGCGACCGGGACCGAGACCCCATCGCTTTCCGAATACGAAGCGAACGAGGCGGGGCGCGATCCGACAATGAAACTCCCGTCCCCGGCGCTCCCGGGCGAGACGCTCGACTTCTCGTTCTCGGGGCTGAAGACCGCGGCGATCAACCTGCTGCATCATCTGGAGCAGACGGGCGGGGAACTCCCGCGCGCTCCGTTCGCCGCCCGCTACACCGCGCTGTGCGTGGAGGCGGTGTCGAAAAAACTCGGTATGGCGATCGACCGCTATCCCGATCTCCCGGTCGTCGTCGCGGGCGGGGTCGCCGCCAACTCGCATCTGCGCAGGGAACTCTCCGCTCTTGCGAAACGGCGCGGCGTTAAACTGTTTATCCCCCCTCTGCCGTTCTGCGGCGACAACGGCGCAATGATCGCGGCGCAGGGGTACTTTGAATATCTGGCGGGCAACCTCCGGGACGGCTCGCTGAACGCTTCGGCGCTCGATACCTGACGCGAAATACCGATACACAAAGGAAACCGATATGGCAAACGCAAAGAACCAAAACAAGAACAACGAAAAAGACGAGCTGCTCCGTCAAACGGAGGAAAGCGATCTCCGCGCCAAGGTGTCGCCCGTCGTGGTGCGCCGTCTCCCCCGATACCACCGCTACCTCGGGGAACTGCTCCGGCTGGGCATCTACCGCATCAGTTCGGGCGAACTGTCGAAGATGATGGAGGTCAACGCCAGCCAGATCCGGCAGGACCTCAACTGCTTCGGCGGATTCGGGCAGCAGGGCTACGGCTATAACGTCAAATTCCTCTACGGCAAGATCGGAGAGGTCCTCGGCACCGAGGACGGATTCCGCGCCGTCATCGTCGGGGCGGGCAACCTCGGACGGGCGCTCGCCGCCAGCCACATGTTCGAGCGGCGCGGGGTCGAGCGGATCGCGATGTTCGACGTCAACCCCGACGTGATCGGGACCACCGTTTCGGATCTCCCGGTCTACGACGTCGCGGAACTCGAATCGTTCTGCGAAAAAGAGAAGCCCGAGATCGCCGTCCTGACCGTGCCGAAAGAGGCGGCGGAGAGCGTCGCGGAGCGGCTGGCGAAGGCGGGGGTGCGCGGCATCTGGAACTTCGCGAATATGGAACTGAAACTCGAAGACTATCCCGACGTGTACGTACTGAACGTGCATCTCGGAGACTCGCTGATGGTGCTGAACTACGGGATCCGTTCCCGGATGAAGTGATGGATATGAAAGAAAAAACCGAGAAAACCGTCCTGAAAGTAAACGACGGGATCCGCGGCGATATCCCCCGTTTGGCGGGGAAGATCGCGCTCCGCGAAGCGTCGGCGGACGATCTGCGCGTCCTTCTGGTCTTCCTCGAACGGGGAGCCGAACGGATCGCGCGCGACGCCGGGGTGTCAGAGGCCCGCGCGGACGCCGCGCTGGACTACTGGCGCGAAGCCGGGATCCTGACCGAGGGGACCGGGACCGAGCCGACCGAAGCGAAAAAAACGCTTCGCCCCGCCGACGAACTCGCCCCCGCGACGGGGGAGGAGACCGCCGAGATCATCCGGCGCAGAGGTCTGTCCGGCGTGATCGACGAGGCGCAGAAACTGCTCGGCAAGACCTTCAACACGACCGAGATCGGTATCGTCGCGGGGCTTTCCGAACAACTCGAGCTGGAGCCGGCGTACGTTCTGACCCTGATCTCGTGGTGCCGCAACCGCGGGAAGGATTCTCTCCGCTACGTGGAGAGAACGGCGTTTTCCCTCGTTTCCGAGGGGATCGAGACCCTCGCGCAGCTCGAGGCGTATATCGCCCGCCGCGAGGCGTCCGAGAGCGGGATCGGACAGATCCGCAAAATGTTCGGGATCGGTGAACGCGCCCTCACCAAGACCGAGGAAAAGCGCTTCACGCAATGGCTGATCGACGACAAACTCCCGGTCGGGGTGATCGGGATCGCCTACGATATCACGGTGGAGGCGACCGGAAAAGTGTCGCTCGCGTACATCGACAAGATCCTCTCCAAGTGGAAAGAAGCCGGATGCGCGGGGAGCGCCGAGGAGGTCGAGCGGTTTATCGAACGCGAAAAAGCCGAGCGCGGACAGGCGGCGGCGCAGAAGAACGGGAGAGGACCCAAGCACGACCCCATTCCGAGCACCTACGACAGCGGGGACTTTTTCGCCCGCGCCGTCGAGCGGAGTTATCAGAAGAAGAAATAAAGTCGTCCTACCGAAAGGAGTTTCATAATGGCTTATCTTGCGGAACAGATCCGGGAGGCGCGGCAGAGGATCGCGGATCGCCGTCTCGCCGCCCAGGAAGCGGCGGAGGAACGCCGTCGCGAGGTCGAAGCGAAAAGCCCCGAGATCGTAAAGATCGACGCCGAACTCGCCAAGACCGCGCGGCGGATCTTCGAGATCTCGGCGGAGGGCCCCGACGGTGTTAGGGAAAAGGTCGAAAAACTGCGGCTCGAAAACGAGGAACTGCTCTCCGAGCGGCGGGCGATCCTCGAGGTACTCGGTTACCCCGGGGACTATACCGAGATCCGCTATACCTGCCCGATCTGTCAGGATACCGGCTGCGACGGGACGAAAATGTGCGCGTGTCTGAAGCGTGAACTCGTCTCCGAGGGCTTCCGCGCGTCGGGGATCGGTCATCTGATCGAAAAGCAGTCGTTCGAGAACTTTTCGCTCGACTATTACCGGTCGTCCGATAAGGATCTCGCCTTGATGGAACAGACGCTCGAAGCGGCGAAAGAGTTTGCCGAGACCGTGCCGCCGCAGTACGGCAACCTCCTGATGATGGGGGGGACCGGGCTCGGAAAGACCCACCTTTCGACCGCGATCGCCCGCAGGGTGATCGAGCGGGGCTACGAGGTGCGCTACGAGAGCGTGCAGAACGTGATCGCCGCCTACGAACACGACCGCTTCCGGAGCGGACGGGACGGGGAGGACGAGCGGAGCGCGGTCTATCTCGACGCGGAACTCCTGATCCTCGACGATCTCGGCACGGAACTCGTCAACTCCTTCTCGGTCTCCGCGATCTACCATCTTCTCAACACCCGGATCAACCGGGAGAAACCCACGGTCATCAGCACCAACCTGATGCAGGAGGAACTGCAGGCGAAGTATTCCGACCGGATCTTCAGCCGTCTGCTCGGTGAATACCGGATCCTGCTCTTCAAGGGGACCAACGTCCGCTACCTGAAAAAATAACGGGAGAAAACAATGAAAAAGATTCTGATCCTTCTGCTGCTCGCCGCCCTTCTGCTGCCGCTCGTCTCCTGCGGAAAGACCGCGGACGAGACCGAGCCCGAAACGACGGTGCCCGAAACGACCGCAGAGACCGACGCGGAGGAAGACGTCGAACTGAAATGCACCGTCACCCCCGCCTCTCTCGGCGGGTCGGTGCCGATCCATACCGCCCTGCAGGCGGCGTATCTTTCGGACGGCGTTTTTTCCGCCAACGATTACGCGGAGGGGAGAGATGAGTTTTCCCGCCCGGATCCCGTCGTTCTCACCTGGGACGTCGATTTCGAGTCGGGGGAGAACGCCCTCTGGTATTTCGTCGTCCGGATCTGGACCAAAAACGACAGATCCGACGAACGGGCGTTCCTCGTCGGCGGCGCGGAGAGGGAATATCGCTTCTATAACGCCTATATCGGGCAGCGGTACCATTGGAACGTGACGGCGTATGGGACCGGCGGAGAGAGCATCGCCTCCGACGCGTCCTCTTTCAAAACCGAGGGCACGGCGCCCCGCAACCTGATGGTCGACGGGGTCATCAACGTCCGCGACCTCGGCGGCAGGAAGACCGCCGACGGCGGGGTCGTCCGGCAGGGGCTCCTTTTCCGTGGCGCGAAACTGCACAACGCGGACGACGGGACGCTGATCACCGCCGAGGGGATCAGGACCATGCGGCAAACGCTCGGGATCAAGAGCGAAATGGACCTTCGGACCGAGAGCGAGATCGGCACGCTTGAAACGGCGCTCGGGGACGGCGTGACCTACTATTTCCGCAATCTCAAAGCCAGTCTCGAGATCGAAAACAGCACGCTGCGCGGTCACCTCAAAAAGATCTTCGCGCTTTTGGCGGACGAGAACAACTACCCGATCTATTTCCATTGCGCGGCGGGCGCGGACAGAACGGGTATGGTCGCCTGGCTCGTGAACGGTCTGTGCGGGGTGTCGGAGGACGATCTCTGGCGCGATTATCTGCTCACCAACTTCGCGAACGTGGGCGGTCCGAGAAAAAAGAGCAATATCGAAAGCAAATACGTCACGCAGCTGAAAGGCGCGACGGGCGATACCTACGCGAAGAAGGTCTATAACTATCTGAAAAACGACGTCGGGATCCCCGCCTCTGACCTCGACGCCGTCATCCGCATCATGAAAGCCCCGCAGGGCGAGACGGTTTCCTACACGATGCCGACCGTCCCGGCGGGACATATCCACACGCCGACCGACGACTATACCGTGGTCGGGGCGGCGACCTGCTCGACCGAGGGGGTCAAGGTCAAGTACTGTACGGGCTGCGGCGAGTTCCTCCCCGACACGGTCGCGGCGATCCCGGTCGATCCCAAGGCGCACGAAGCCGACTGGAACGTGGTCCGTCAGCCGACGCTCACCGACCGGGCGGACGGGAGCCGGAACGGCACCTGTATCTATTGCGGCAAGTTTGTCGAAGAGACGCTGACGTTCGCGCCGACCGCTCTCGTCTTCACGGATCAGAGTGAGGGCTCCTACAAGGCGGAAACAATCAATATTGCCGAGGCGATGCGGGGCAAGCACTTCTACCCGACGGCAAACGACGCCGACGGCAACGATCTCTTTATCGAGTATTCGGTCTTCTATCACCGGACGATGCAGAATCTCGATCCGGAGTGCGATCCGTTCGCGTCCACCCGCCTGTCTGCGGAGAACGTGCTCTTCTGGTCGCCCGCCGCCGATACTCCGAGTTCCTGGTGCAAGTACGCCGGGGGCTTTGAGGGTACGGGGGACAACTTTATGAATCCCGTCTCCGACGGCGAGGTGACGACGCCTGCAAAAATAGCGAAAGAGGCGGGCGTTTACGCCGACTATCCGAATATCGGCGGCGCGGATCCCGACGTTCCTGCGTTCGGCTGGCACCGGATCGGGATCCGGATCCACGAGGAACTGACCAACGCGTCCGCCCTGAAACAGGATACGACCGCCCGCGCGACCGCGGCGAAATACCGTTTGACGCTGACCGTTTACTTCGACGGCGTACCGGCGTACAAACTCAAGACCGAAGACAGCGAAAAACCCATGCGCTCGAAGTACGATCTGCTCTTTACCGCCGCGTCCGACGGCAAGGGCGGGATCGTCTATACCGATATCGGGGAGGACCGCTGCGTCATTCCGTTTGCCCTGAACGGAACGACCGCCAAGAGCGGCAAGACCGTCTACACCGCGATCGCGGACGCTTACGTCGGCTGCGGCAAGGGCTTTGCCCAAAAGGTCGAAAAACTCTCGACGCCGACCGAATCGACCTTGACCTTCCCCACGGGGGCGACCCTCACCGCGCCGATCTATTACCGGGTGATCACGGACTGAAAAACGATTTGCGTAGGGAAAGGAAAACCGAATGAAAAGAATACTGATCCTGCTGCTCCTGCTTTCGATGCTGCTCCCGCTCGTCTCCTGCGGGAAGACCGCGGACGAGACCGAGCCCGAAACGACGGCGCAGATCGTTGAAACGACGGCTGAGACCGAAGGGGAGCCCGAACCCGAGCCCGAGCCGCTCGAATGCTCGGTCCGTTTGGCGTCGCTCGGCAACGCGGTGTCGATCCATACCGCGACGCAAAAGGCGTATTTTGCCGATCCCGACGCGGACAACGTCACCAACTACGCGGAGGGAAAGGACGAACTCTCCCGTCCGACGCCGATCACGCTTTCCTGGGACGTCGATTTCACGTCGGGGGAAAACGACCTCTGGTATTTCATCGTCCGGATCTGGACCAAAAACGACAAATCCGACGTCAGGTCCTATCTCGTCGGCAGGACCGAGAGGGAATTCCGGTTCTATAACGCCTTCATCAACCAGAAATATTTCTGGAGCGTGACCGCGTACGACTCCGACGGGGCAGACGTCGCGTCGAATACGGCGGCCTTCACGACCGAAACGCAGGCGCCGCGCAATCTCTCGGTGGACGGCGTGAAAAACGTCCGGGATCTCGGCGGCAGAAGGACCGAGGACGGCGGATACGTCCGGCAGGGGCTTCTCTTCCGCGGAGGGGAACTCAACAATTCGAAAGGGACCCCGCTGATCACCGACGCGGGGATCAAGACCATGCGGCAGACCTTCGGGATCAAGACCGAGCTCGATCTGCGCAGAGTAGACGCGACGAAAAACGAAACGGGCGGGATCACCAAGTCGTTTCTCGGCGACGACGTGAAGTACGTTCGCAAATCGATCAGCACCAGTCTCACCGATCTGGATAACCGTTTGTTGCTCATACAGATCTTCGATCTGCTGGCGGACGAGAGCAATTACCCGATCTTTTACCATTGCATCATCGGGACCGATCGCACGGGGCTGATCTCCTGGCTCGTGAACGGTCTGTGCGGGGTGTCGGAGGAGGATCTCTGGCGCGACTATCTGTTCTCCAATTTCGGCAATATCGGGGGAACGAGAAACAAGAGTAAGATCGAGGACGGATACTTCAAAAAACTGAAATCCGCCTCGGGCAGTTCGTTTGCCGAGAAGACGTACAACTATCTGAAAAACTCGGTCGGTATCCCCGCGTCCAAACTCGACGCCGTGATCCGGATCATGAAGGCACAACCGGGCAAGCCGGTCGGGAACAATACGCTGCCCGTGGCGCAGCATACGCACATCCCCGGCAGCGAGTACGCCGTCGTTTCCGCGGCGACCTGTTCGACGCCCGGCGTTCAGGCAAAATATTGTTCGGTCTGCGGCGAGTTCGTCCCCGAAACGGTCGCGGCGATCCCGATCGATCCCGACGCGCACGAAGCCGACTGGAACGTGATCCACCGTCCCTCGGTCGTCGATCAGTCGGACGGGAGCCGGAACGGGACCTGTATCTATTGCGGCAAGTACGTCGAAGAGACGCTGGCGTTCTCTCCGACGATCCTGGTTATGACCGACGCGACCTCGGGCAAGTTCGATTCCGAAGAGGTCCCGATCCTCGCGGCGGCGAAGGGAAAGCATTTCTATCCGACGGCAAACGATCCCGACGGCAACGACCTTTACGTTGAGTATTCGGTCTTTTATAACCGGATGATGCAGAACCTTGAGACCGAGAACAAAAACCCCTACGTGACGACCCGCATCGGGTCCGAGGCGATCGTCTACTGGTCGCCCGTCGACGGCATTTCGGACGCCTGGTGCAAGTACGCCGGGGGATTCGAGGCAACGGGGGACAACTTCATCGTTCCGGTCTCGGACAGCGAAGTGAAGACCCCCGCGAATATGGCGACAGAGGGGGGCGCGTTCGCAGACTATCCGAATATCGGTGGAAACACCGGCACCCAATACGGCTGGCATCGGATCGGCGTCCGGATCCACGAGGAAGTGGCGAACGCGGCGACCTTGAAAAAGGATACGACCGCCGGAAAGACCGCGGCGACATACGTTTTGACCGAGACCGTCTACTTCGACGGCGTCCCCGCGTACAAACTCAAGACCAAGACGAGCAAGATCGGCATGAAAACCTCGGCGGACCTTCTCTATACCGCCGTCTCCGACGGCAAGGGCGGGATCGTCTATACCGACGTCGACCCCGAGCGTACCGTTATCCCGTTCCGGCTGAACAGTACGACCGCCAAGAGCGGGAAGACGGCGTACGTCGCGATCGCGGACGTGTTCGTCACCTGCGGCAAGGGATTCGTAGAGAGGGTCGAAAGACTCGCCTCTCCCGTGCCGTCGACCCTGTCCGTTCCCGCCACGGGGTTGGAACTGACCGCGCCGATCTACTACCGTTTCAAAACCGAATGACGTTTCCCCGAAATCGGGAAATGACGTTGCCCGCGCGTACGCGCGGGCAACGTGTTTTATAGGAACAAAGGTCGTATCTGTTTGCCCGCGAGCGCGGCGGAAACGCAGTCGGAGAGCAGCGTGAAGTCCGCGACCAAAGAATGCGGCTTGTGTTCGGGATCGTCCTGTTTCATCGGGACGAAATACACCCCCTTGCGGGTGATGAGCCGGGCGACGTTCGAGAGGTTTGCCGAGAGCGAGTCGTTCGACGCGAGCGCGATCAAGAGAGGTCTGTCCTGTCTTTGGTGCGCCTTCGCCGCCATCGTGATCGCGGTGTCGGTGATCCCGAGCGCGATCTTGGCGAGCGTGTTGCCGGTGCAGGGCGCGAGGATCAGAAGTTCCAGGGGGCGCTTCGGTCCGAGCGGCTCGGCTCCGACCACCGTATGCACGATCTCTTTCCCCGCCGCCGCCGCGACCCGGGAGCGGAACTCCTCCGCGCGCCCGAATCGCGTGTCGGTCGAATAGACCGCGTCGCTCATCAGGGGGAGCACCTCGCGCCCCTCCCGGATCAGCCGCTCCATTTCGTCAAATCCCTTTGCCAGGGTGCAGAACGAGCCGCAAAAACCGTAGCCGATCATTTTCGTATCCTTTCGCTGTCGACAGCCGTTTTATTCTTTTTCGACTTCGTCCGGGAACAGTTCGCGGAGCAGACCGCATACCGTTTCTCCGAGGGCGATCCCCGCGCTTTCGGGGAAGACCCTGCCCGGCAGTCCGTTCTCGCGCCGGAAGATCGCGCCGCGATCGGGGAGAGGGAGGGGCAGATTGCCGTCGCCCGACGCCAGTTCCAGTACGAGGGAGCCCGCCGGCAGATCCCCGAGCGCCTCCCGCGAAAGCAGCCGCGCGGGGACCGTGTTGACCAGCGTGCGGAATCCGCGGAGCGCCCCCGCCCCGGCAAGCAGCGCCGTGTCCTTCGCCCTCGCCCCGATCAGGGTCGCCATCACGCGTTCCCGCGGGTCGCGGGCGAACACCGTGACGGGACAGCCGAGCGAGAGCAGCCCGCGGCAGAGGAACTTTCCGATCCTGCCGAAACCGAGGATCGCCGTCGGGTTTTCCCGCGGGGCGGCGGGGGAGTCCGAGAGCAGGATGCCGAGCGCCGCCTCCGCGGTAAGAGAGGCGTTTTTCAGAACGAACGCCTCGACGTTCATATAGTCCCGGACCGCGATCCCCGCCCGCCGCGCCGCCGAGATGAAGCTGCCCGAGAGGTTGCCCCCGACGATCGCCCGCGGCTTTCCTTCGAGCAGGTCGGAGAGCCGGACTGCGGGGTACCCCGTCACCGTATCGCCTCCCCGCGAGGCGGGGAGAGGGAGAAGAAGGACCCCGGAAAGGTCGCTCTCCGGTTCGTATCTCACCGTTTGAAATCCGCGCTCCGACATCGTCCGCGCGGCGTAATCGAAGCGTTTATCAAGCCCGAAAACCGTGATCTTCATAGCCGATCTCCCCCCCGTGTCAGGATATGCGCGGAAGCGAAAAAACGTTTTTCAAAAAAAGCGTCGGAGGGGGTGACAAATCGGCGCGCATCTGCTATAATAGTCTCTTGAAGAATTCATTTTTGCGAAAGGACTTGACAAAAATGGCAAAAGTAATCACGTTCGGTGAAATTATGCTCCGGCTCGCCCCCGACGGATATCTGCGGTTCGTGCAGGTCGATCACCTGGAGGCGCTGCTCGGCGGCGGCGAGGCGAACGTCTCGGTCTCTCTTGCGAACTACGGCGTCGACAGCGTTTTC
>CACZAZ010000003.1 GCA_902779285.1 uncultured Ruminococcus sp. | reverse complement strand
ATCATGTTGTCGCTCAGATCCAGATAAACAAGTCCGCCGAGCGTGGAGAGAGGTGAAATGTTGGAAAGATTGTCGCCCGAAAGCGTCAGCGTATCGCCCGCGACCGTAAACGGAATATCCTCCCACGACCCGTTCGGGGTCAGGCGGAGGACCTTTCCGGGGATCCGGTCGACCGTCAGTTCCACCCCGTCGATCGCGTCCAGCCCGATATTGAAGAATCCACAGAAGAGCGCGCCGTCGGGCATGATCCCCGCGCGGAGATACACCTCGGCGTCGCCGGGATAGAAGACCGGCAGGCATCCCGTCGGACGCAGAATGCGGATCAGTTGCTTTTTCCTCGGCGCACAGAGGAACGAGAACGCCTCGCTCAAATTGAACGCGGTGTCGGGTGTTCCGGCGAAGACCACCGTTTCTCCGCCCTCTCGGGCAAAACGCGTCGTTCCGGGTCCCACCGGCAGGCGCTCGCCGCGTTCTTTTTCTTTATACAGCGTCGAGTCGACGATCACCTTGTCGGACGTCGGCGTAAGCTTTTTCGGCTGCACCTGCTCCGCGCAAAGGAGCCCGTCGGGATCGATCGAATCCCCGTTCGGGAGGTCTCCCGTCCAATCCCCGACCGACACGCCGATCAAGTCGCCGTACCCCGCCTTCGCAAGCGAGCGGGCGGCGACGGCGTCCAGCACCAGCGGTCCTTTGAACAGACCGTCGAGTTCCTCTTTGCCGTACATATCGACGTGGTCGCCGTCAAGGAAGACCGCGCCGCCGGGACGGGACGAGAAGTAGAGCGGAAGCCCCATCCGTTCCAGCACTTTCTGGGCGAAGGCGTGGTTATAGAACGCTCCGTTCGACGGCTGGTACAGCAGTTCCTTCGCGTAATAGTAGGAGGGCGCCGACGAGAGCGGGATCCGGCAGCCGACGGGGGAAGTTTCCGCGGCGACGTCGGCAAGCGTCTCGTAAAACCCGGCGTATTTCGCAAGGATCCGGCGGAACGCCTCGCCGTTTTTGACGTCGCCGTTCCAAAGATCGGTGATCCATTGTTTCGCGCCGCGCGCACCCTCGAGGATGCTTCCCGTATAATGCGCGTGAAGCATCGACGCGGACGTACTGTAACGGAGCTGCGGACAGGTATCGGTCTCCGCGAGCATCACGTCGGCGCGCCCGCCGAGCACCTCCCGCTGATAGGCGGCGCGGAGGAACGGACGGGACAGGAAACGCGCCCCGGGAGAGGTATAGTTGGCGTTGTTCAGCCGGACGACGGTCGGATTCCCCTTCCCCGCCAGGATCCGCGCGATCTCTGCCGCTCCCTCGCAGCTGTTCCCGCAGGTGCAGTAGGCGCCGGGGATACTCGGGTCGATCTCGTCGACGCCCGACCGCATCTCCCGGACGCAGCCGAGAAGCGAGTCGATCTGGGTCCCGATGAAGATCTTGGTCAGCCGGTCATTCGAGCCGTGCTCCGCAATATGTTCCCAGAGCTGCTCCCGCGTAAAGCTCGTTCCGGCGCGGCGGTTGAATTCCAAGAGATGCCTCTCGCACGCGCAGCCCCTGCCCGGTCTTGCCATCAGCCGGAAATCGTCGTCGAGCATAATGAGCGCGGGGCGGTGGGACGCCAGCGTCCGGAACACGCCGCGGAAATGCGCCCGGAAAGCGGGATCGGCGGGGCAGCAGATCTCCGGCGTTTCCCCCGAGGAAAGCCGCACGATCTTGGTAAACGGCGACGCCTCCGGCAGATGCCGTCCGTCGTGACCGAGCGACGCCTGCACGAGGATCCCCGACGGGACGCCGCGCTTTTCCAGCCGGTCGCGGAACGAATCGTAGATCTCCGAAAGATACTCCGCCTCTTCCCGGGGGGGCGTGCCGACCGGGACCAGCGTCATCATAAAGAGCGGCATCACGCAGATCCGCTCCTTCACCTGCCGCTCGATATCGGCGCAGATCTCGTCGATCTTGTCGGGGATCAGCGGCATCACGGAGTAGTTCAGAAGTTTCATTACGGTCTCCTTCTACAATACAACGGAGCCGCACTCAGGTTTCGGCTACGGCTCCGTTTCATTCGGTTTCTTCGGTCGGGTCGGACGCGAACAGCGCTTCGTCCGGCGTTTCTATCTGCGGGACCTTTTGCGTTTCATCCGGCGGTTGTTCCGGATGGTCGTCGGGCGGAGAAAACTCCGTCGGCGGTTCCTCGTTTTCGTCCGGCGGGAGTTGGTCGGGCGGCGCCTCGAACGGTCCTTCAAACGCTTCTCCCGACGGCTCTTCGATCGGTTCCCCGGTCGGTATCGGCGCGGGTACGGTCTCCGGCGCGATCTCCCCCGCTTCTGGAAGATCGATCCCGACGTCCTCGCCCGTTTCGGCGTCGGTCCTGCCGGCGCGGACGATGGAGCGGATATGGTGGCTCATGGTGATATAGCCGCAGAAAACGATCGCGAGATAGCCCGAAACGCTCCGCGACAGGATCATCACGTACATCAGGAGCGAATTCTGCCCCGTAAACGCCGGGAACGCCGAGAACATATCGACGAACAGCGTCTCGGAGATCCCGACCGCGCCGGGCAGCGGGATGGCGGATGCGCCGACCGTGCAGTACGCCTGCATCACCATCGTATCGACGAATCCGACCTTCACCCCGCAGGCGAGGAAGGTCAGACAGGTGATGGGCATCAGAAGCACGCGCTGCATCACCGAATAGAACAGCAATCGGAAAATGATCGCCGGGTTTTCGCGGATGATCTGCACGCAGGCGCGGTAGTTCGCGATCGAGGCGCGGTACGCGGCAAGTTTGGCGTCGCGGTCCTTGAAAATGTGCAGGGCGGAGAGCAGCCGGATCACCAGCGTCCCGACCAGAAGCACCGTCCGCTTCGAGAACATAAAGAGCAGACACGCCAGGATCAGAAGTCCGTGAAATCCCAGCCCGAGCCAGAAGCAGAGCCGCTCTCTTGCATCGAATCCCGTGTAGAAGTCAGGGCGGATGAACAGGGCGAGAAGCCCGATCACCAAAAGCCCGAGCGTGTAGATCGAGACGTTCAGGACCAGGATCGCAGAGGACTGCGAGAGCGGCACGCCGTCCTTAGTCATATAGTAGGCGGCGGCGGGTTGTCCTCCGGTCGCGGAGGGGGTAATGGCGGAGAAATAGAGGTCGGAGGAGGCGTAAACGGTGCATTCCTTGAGCGATTTCCTGTGACCGATCAGTTTCAGGATCATTCCGAGGTTGCGCGCCTCGCAGAGCACCGAAAGGACGAGAAAGACGAGCCCGAGCGGAAGCATCCACCAACGGGTGGTCTTGAGAAACTCTTTATAGGAACCCGGATCGTTGAAATCCGAGAGACTGTTAAACAGGAAGATGAACGTAACGACGAGGATCAGAACCACAAATCCGATATTCAGGATCTGCTTCCTTGCCGAGAACATCGCCTCCCGGTTCTTCTTCTTTTTCATCTGCGGCATCCTTATATCAATCAAATCCGCTTGCGCGGAGCATAGTATCTTAAAATAAAGTATATCATATCCCCCGTGAAAATGCAACCCCGGGGGGCAAAAAAGGACGGCGGGCGAAAAAAAGGCAAAAAGAGCAAAGAATAGCATTTTCCCTCTTGCGCGGGCGGAACGGAAAAGGTATAATAGGAATCGATTAGGAATCGACGACCAACCGAAAGGACCCGAATCAGAATGAAAACCACCGTTGTCCTGCTCCGCCACGCGCAGAGCGAAGGAAACCTGAACCGCGTCTACGTCGGACACAGCGAACTGCCCCTTACGCCCTTCGGACTGAAACAGGCGAAAAAGTGCGCCGACTATATCGTAAACGGCGGCGTGCCGAAACCCGACGTCATCCTTTCGAGCGATCTGATCCGCGCGATCCAGACCGCCCTGCCGACGTCGCTCGCTCTCGGATTGCCGATCCTGCCCGATCCCGCCCTCCGCGAGATCTATTCGGGCAAATGGGAGGGCGTGCATTTCGACGACATCGCCCGGCTCTATCCCGAGTGTTTCCGGATCTGGTGCGAGGATCCCGCGAACAGCCGCCCCGGAGACGGGGAAAGTATGCGCGAGCTTTACGAACGGATCGGCGGCGCCCTCGACCGGATCGTGAATACCTATCGCGGGAAGACCGTGCTCGCCGTCACCCACGCCACCCCGATCCGCTGCCTGCATTGCAGGGCGGCGTTCGGCACGGTCGAGCGGATGAACGAAGCCGAGTGGTTTCCGAACGCCTCGTTCACCGTTCTGGAAGAAGAGGACGGCGTGCTTACCGAGACCCTCGGCGGCTTCGCCGGGCATCTTACGGACGAACTTCTCTTTGAAGAATAAAACCTCCCCCCTTCACGGGGGTCGGCGTTCTCCGGTTATTGACAAACGCCGAAGCGAGTGATATACTTATAAGAGCGGGCAAAGGCGCGTCCGCCCGAAAAAACGAGACGAAAACGGCATCACGCCGGGAGAATGATCATGGCGATCCCGAAGATCGAAGAACTGCTGGATCTGACGCATACGCTCGCCGCCCCCCTGTTCCGCGGCAAGCGCTATCCGTGGGAGATCCTGCCGCTTTTAAAAGAGTTCATCCGCGAACTCGGCGCTTCTCTTTCGAGAGAGGAATACGACGAGATCGCCCCCGGGGTCTTTGCGCACAAGACGGCGAAGATCGCCCCGACCGCCCTGATCCAGGGTCCGACCGTGATCGGCGCCGGAACCGAGGTGCGGCATTGCGCGTTCATCCGCGGGTCGGCGCTGATCGGAGACAATTGCGTCGTCGGCAACTCGACCGAGGTCAAAAACGCCGTGATCTTCGATAACGTGCAGGTCCCCCACTACAACTACGTCGGAGACTCGATCCTCGGTTTCCGTTCGCACATGGGCGCGGGCGTCGTCGCCTCCAATTTCCGGAGCGACAAGGGAAACGTCGGCGTGCGCGACGGGAACGAAAAGATCGAGACCGGGATGCGGAAGCTCGGCGCGATCCTCGGAGACGGGGTCGACGTCGGTTGCAACAGCGTACTCTGCCCCGGATCGGTCGTCGGGCGCGATACCGTTATCTATCCGCTCTCCCGCGTCCGCGGATCCGTCCCCGAAAAGTCCATTCTGAAAGGGGACGGCTCGATCGTTCCCCGCAAAATCTGATTTCATACAGGAGTTTTTTTATGTGCGGCATTATCGGCTATACCGGTCCCAAAAAAGCGGACGCGGTCATTCTCGGCGGTCTTCACGCGCTTGAATACCGGGGATACGACTCCTCCGGGATCGCGTTCTTCGAAAAGGGCGGCGCTCTCCGCTCGGTCAAATCGGCGGGCAAGATCGCTTGTCTTGAGAACAAACTGGCGAGCGAGGAGAACGTCAACACCCGCTGCGGGATCGGACATACCCGCTGGGCGACGCACGGCGCGCCGACCGACGTCAACTCGCACCCCCACGGGAACGAGCGGCTGATGCTGGTCCACAACGGGATCATCGAGAACTGCCGCGAACTGAAACTCGAACTCGAGAATCAGGGCTACGCCTTCAAGTCGGATACCGACACCGAGGCGGCGGCACTCCTGATCGACTCCTGCACCCGCGAGGGAGACCGTCTTGCGGGCATCCTCAAAGCGCTCAAGAAGATCCGCGGCTCGTACGCGTTCGGGATCCTGTTCGCAGACAAGCCCGGCGAGATCTGGGCGGCGCGGCAGGACAGCCCGCTCATCGTGGGACTCGGGGAAAACGAGAACCTGATCGCCTCCGACGTGACGGCGATCCTCGCCTATACCCGCCGCTATCTCGCGCTCGAAAACGGCGACGTCGCAAGGATCACCCGCGATACGGTGACGGTCTACGATTCCGAGGGGAACGAGGTCAAGCGCGAGCCGCAGACCGCTCTCTGGGATCTTGCCGCCGCGATGAGAGGCGGTCACGCCCACTTTATGCACAAGGAGATCTACGAGGAGCCCGACGCCGTTCGCAAGACCCTGCTTCCCCGCATCGCGGACGGGATCCCCGATTTTGCCCCGGAGGGACTGAAACCCGAACGGATCAAAGCGGTGCGTTCGGTCCGTATCGTCGCCTGCGGGACCGCCTACCACGCCGGACTTACCGGAGCCGCCGTCCTCGAACGGGTCGCGGGCGTCCGCGCGTCCGCCGAGATCGCGTCGGAGTTCCGTTACCGCAATCCGGTGATCGAGCCCGACGAACTCGTGATCCTGATCTCGCAATCGGGCGAGACCGCCGACACCATCGCCGCGCTCCGGCTTGCAAAAGCGGCGGGCGCTTTCACGCTCGGGATCGTCAACACCGTCGGCTCGACCGTCGCGCGTGAATCCGACGCGGTGCTTTACACCTACGCGGGACCCGAGATCGCCGTCGCCAGCACCAAGGCGTACACCGTGCAGACCGCCCTGATGACCCTGTTCGGGGTCTGGACGGGGATGATCCGCGGGACCGTTACGGAGGAGGTCGCCCGGAAGTACGTTTCCGATCTGACGATCGCCCTCCCCGCCGAGATCAAGAAGATCATCGCCCGCGAAAAGGAACTCAAATCCATCGCCGCAGACATCGCCGAAAAGGACGATATGTTCTTTATCGGTCGACTCTTCGACGCCACGCTCGCAGCCGAAGCGTCCTTGAAACTGAAAGAGATCTCCTACATCCACAGCGAGGCGTACGCCGCGGGAGAACTGAAGCACGGCACCATCTCGCTGATCGAGCCGGGGACTCCGGTCGTCGCCATTTCGAGCGAAGCCGGCATCCGCGAGAAGATGGTCGGCAATATGAAAGAGGTCGTCGCCCGCGGAGCGAAACTGTTCGTCTTCGCCGCAGGGAAAGAGGGCGTCACGGAACTCCGCGAGATGGCGAAGGTCGCCTTTGTCTGCCCCGACTGCCCCGAGACCGTCGCGCCCATCGCTTTGGCGACCGGGATGCAGCTGCTCGCGTACCAGGTGTCGCTTGCCCGCGGATGCGACGTGGACCAGCCCCGTAACCTCGCCAAATCCGTCACGGTGGAGTGACAGGCGGATTTCAGCGCAGACCGAAAAACAAAAAGGATGGAATATATAAGTCCGTTAAAGCATTCCACCCTGTTTGAAAAACCTGCATAGTAAAACGCAATAGAGGTTGAAAACCGCCCCGAGGGGCGGTTTTCTTCTTTGATTTGTTTTTTGTTTTTCTATCCGCGTTTGCGACCACTTGCAGTACGATTGTACAGCGTCGGGTCGCAAGCGCGAATTCTGCATCTGCCTCCTCCTGTCAGGCGGCATCTGCTGGCGCGGTTAGGTTGAAAATGTTTCCAATGGCTTGGCGTTTGCCGGCGCGGTTTGCTTGAAAAAAGAAACCAAGGAATAAGAAAGGAAGCGGCGTGGCACAATAGGACAAAAAGGAGTTCTCGGAATGATGATGCTTTGCAAAGAGAAAAAGAAGCGGCGGGAGTGCTGTTCGCCGGCGGTGGTGTTCTGGATCGCGGCGGCGATGGGGCTGGGTGCTATGGGAACGCTGCTCTGGTACAAGCGCAGCGACGCCAAATGCGCAATGAAAAAGGCGGGCAAGAAATGCGCCGACGCGCTCGATCACGCCGTCGACCGGATGTTTGGAGAAGACGAATAATACCGCCGCCGCACGGTGCTCCGTGCGGCGGTCGCTTTATTCGAAACGGGCGATTCTCCGCCTGCGTTTCGGAGATTGGTTCTCGCTTCTCGAGATCAGGGCGTATTTTTTTGCCTTCATCAACAGTTTTCTTCCCTCGTCGTTCCGGGTGTAGACGATCTCGAAATCTCCGACCCGTCCCGCCAGATTGTCGGCGAAGAGTTCGACGAGTTCCTTCTTCTGACCGATAATCGACGGGCAGGCGTACGACTGCTCAAAATACAGGCGGTTACGCCGCTTGAAGATCAGGATATAACGCGGGTTGTCGATCGGAGACAGGATCTCGTTGATCGCCGTATTGAAAAGATTTTGTTCGTAGGTCGTGGCGTGCGCGAGATGGAGATAGACCGACACGTCTCTGCCTTCGGATTTGACGATCGCGTTGTAACCGATCTTGTTCGTCTGCTGCAGCGTCCGAAGGAAGGCGTTTGCCAGTTGCGTCATATTCTTTTTCGGGGTCGAGTGCAGGATGATTTTCCTTGCGAGTTTCGCCGTCAGATAGGTCAAGCCGAGGAGCAGGAGGAGCGACGAAACGAGCAACAAACCGCGCCAATCGGAAACGTTTATCTCTTCACTTGCCGCGGTTCTCAACGTGGAATTCAACACGGCAAATTCCGCTGCCATGACCCCCGCGTCGACGCTGAGAAGCGCCGTCAGAGCGACGTAATTGATGAAAACGATCGGTTTGACGACGCTTTCTTTCGGAACGACGATCTCCTCGGTCAGTCTGACGTTGTTTACGAGTGCGGTTGCCCACTTGCTCTTCGTATTGTCTCTCTGCGCCGCACGCTCCAGCATTTCGCGGTTGATCCTCTCTATTCCCTTCCGATCGAAAGGCGGGCGGATAACGGTCAGGCGTTCGATCCCGTTCTCGATCTCCCCGGTCGTATAGTTGGGGCCGGTGAAACACTCGAAGCGTCTTTCGAGCGTTTTATAGTCGTAGGAGACGATCCGGCTGTGGTCGGTCTGCCTTTTCGCGATTTGTGCGCCGAGCGCCGTCTCCTCAAAGATGTAGTCGGGTTCCAGCGTGACCAGATGCCAGACGTTCGAAACCTTGTCCGGGTTGTTTTTATCGATCCGAATGGCTCTTCCCCGCATCTGGTTGGAGAGCATGAAACTCCCGACGAAACTGGCGAGGATCAGCGTGTTGATGCAGGGCGAATCCCACCCCTCGCCGAGAAGCGCCTTGGTTCCGATCAGGATCCGGATGATCCCGCGCTCGAACAGTTCGGAAACGGCGTCCACCTTGTCCTTGTTCTTGACCGCGCCGAACGAAAACTCCGAATAGATCGTGTCACCGATCGGCGTGCATTTTACGTTGAAACGCTCAAGATATTGCCCGCAGTCGGTCGGCAGAATAATCAGCCCGCCGGACAGCACGCCCATTCTGTACCCGGGATCGCTCTCGGCAAGGCACTCGAAGATGGAAACGACGCTGACCTCTCCCGGCGTTTTGCCCGAAAACAGATTCTTGACGGATTCTTTCTTGATAAAGTCGGTCAGGATCAGGAGGCGCAGCGCGTCGCCCATATTCCCGCTTTCGCTTTTGACGATTTCGGTGATGCTCTTCAGTTTCCCGACCGAGCTGATCAGTTTGTGTTTGGCGTTTTCTTTCAGCGAGAATACCGGCTGCCCCCGTTCGATCAGACCGTTGCTCTTCAGGATCAGGCGGATCTCGTTTTTCTCTTCCTCGTTCAGGATCTCGCTCTCGAGAAGAAAACGATACGCTCTTTCGCAAAACTCAACGTCGAGGTCGGGAAGTCTCTTCTTGCCGGTAAACGATCCGACGATCTTTTCGTCGACGGGGATCCCGATCGCGTTCAGGAGGATCAGGGTCGCAATAACCCCCCTCGTGTTCTCGTAAAGGGTCTCCTGATCGCTCTCGTACCGCGCAAAGATAAATTCGTAGACCTTCGGGTAGAATCCGAGCGCCTGCAGTTCCCCGATCCCCGTCAGGACCTTTTCCCGATACTCCTTGAACGACGCGGTCTCTTCCTTGGTCGGATAGTTGAAGTAAACGTAATCCTGATGGGGACACAGGGTTTTGTCGTTCACCAGTTCCGGGACGAAGATCTCCTCGTCGATCGGACCGCAGACCCGTTCGTACCGTTCCCATTCGGTCTGCCCCGCGTCGTAGGGCGGGGTGGCGGTCAACGCAATGATCCGGACCTCCTCGCCAAGCCCGTCGAGAAACTGTTCCAACGCTTTCTGCCATTCGTTCTGCAGATGGTGCGCCTCGTCAAGGCAGACGGTCTTGACGCCGTATTTCTTCATCAACTGAAAGATATCGACGTCGGAATAGTCGACCGTCACGCCGTCCTCCTCGATCGGAACGCGGCTCATTGCCGAGTGAAGCGCCTGATAGGTGATCGAGTTGATCAGCGTGATCTCGTGAAGGTCGTAGGAAAAGTATTCGCCGGGGTCCTCTCCCTCTTCGAGAAAGTTTTCCGCGAACCTTGTTCCCCATTGATACTTGATCGTCGTCGTAGGCGACAGGATCACGGCGGGCGCGTTCAGCCGCCGGATCAGTTCCAGCCCGAGAATGGTTTTGCCGCTTCCGGGCGCCGCGACGACGTTGATCCGTCCGTCCAGGAGGTATTTCGGCGCGCGGTCCAGCACTCTCTGCTGATACGTGCGGAACGTGCCGTTGAATCGAACTTTTTCAAAGGTTTTCATTTACCGTGTCTCTTTTCGTTTCGCTCTCTGTGACGTCGGATACGAAAAAAGCGGCACGATCGGTGCCGCCGTTTTCCGTCAGTTCTTGATGTTCGCCGTACTGCGGAGCGTCACGTCGTGGTAACTGCCCTCGACGATCGACGTCGCGGAGACCAGCGTGATGCGCGCGTTCTTCTGCAGTTCGGGGATGGTCAGCACGCCGACGTTGCACATCGTTGACTTGACCTTGTAGAGCGATTTCGCCACGTTGTCTCGGAGCGAGCCGGCGTAAACGACGTAGGAATCGACGCCCTCCTCGAAGGAAAGTTTGGCTTTGCCGCCGAGGTCGTACCGCTGCCAGTTGCGGGCGCGGTTGGAGCCCTCGCCCCAGTACTCCTTGACGTAAGTGCCGTTGACCTGGAGTTTCGGGGTCGGGGATTCGTCGAAGCGGGCGAAGTATCTGCCCAGCATCAGGAAGTCGGCGCCCATCGCGAGCGCGAGGGTCATGTGGTAGTCGTGAACGATACCGCCGTCCGAACAGATCGGAACGTAGATACCGGTCTCGCGGTAGTACTCGTCTCTTGCCGCGGCGACCTCGATCACGGCGCTCGCCTGCCCGCGTCCGATACCTTTCTGTTCGCGGGTGATGCAGATCGAGCCGCCGCCGATACCGATCTTCACGAAGTCGGCTCCGGCGCGCGCGAGGAACAGGAAGCCCTCGCGGTCGACCACGTTGCCCGCACCGACCTTGACGGCGTTGCCGTAGTTCTCGCGGATGAAGTCGAGCGTCTTCTTCTGCCAGCAGGTGTAGCCCTCGGACGAGTCGATGCAGAGGACGTCGGCGCCCGCCGCGATCAGGGCGGGAACGCGTTTCTCGTAGTCGAGCGTGTTGATGCCCGCGCCGACCATATACCGCTTGCTCGAATCGAGCATCTCCTGCGGATTCTGTTTGTGTTCGTCGTAGTCCTTGCGGAAAACGAAATAGCAGAGCCGTCCCTTCTCGTCGATCAGGGGGAGCGAATTGAGCTTGTGATCCCAGATGATGTCGTTCGCCTCTTTGAGCGAGGTGGTGGCGGGGGCGGTCACGAGTTTTTCAAGCGGGGTCATAAAACTTGCGACCTTGAGATCGGTCGACATCCGGCTGACGCGGTAGTCGCGCCCGGTCACCACGCCGACCAGCCGTCCGTTCGCGGTCCCGTCCTCGGTGACTGCGACGGTGTTATGTCCGGTCCGCTCGACCAGCGCCAGAACGTCCGCGAGCGTGTCGGTGGGTTTCAGGTTGGAATCGCTGACGACGAAGCCCGCCTTGTAGTTCTTGACGCGGGCGACCATCGCCGCCTCGTCCTCGATGCTCTGCGAGCCGTAGATGAAGGAGAGCCCGCCCTCCTTCGCCAGAGCGATCGCCATCCGGTCGTCGGAAACCGACTGCATGATCGCGGAGACCATCGGGATACTGAGCGTGATCGGGGATTCCTCCTCGTCGGGACGGTACTTCACGAGCGGGGTTTTGAGCGAGACGTTCGCGGGGATGCAGTTCTCATCGGTGTACCCGGGAAGCAGAAGATACTCGCTGAACGTGTGGGACATTCCCTCCAGAATAGTTGCCATTTCGTTCTCCTTTATCTATGGTACTTGAATTACACGTTGAGTTCCCCGACCAGCCCTTTGTCGGGGTAACGGGCGAGGATGGGATCGACCACGTCCGCAAGGAACTCGTCCACCTGTTCGGGGGCGCGTCCGACGTAGAGCGCGGGATCCAGCACGGCGTCGATCTCCTCGGCTTCGATCGGGAAGGCGGGGTCGCCCTTGATCCGTTCGAGCAGGTCGTTCTTGCCGCCCTCGAGTTTGACGTTGGCGGCGGCGGCGTGGGAATGGACCCGGAGCCGTTCGTGCAGCGCCTGACGGTCCCCGCCCGCCTTGACCGATCTCATCAGGATATTTTCAGTCGCCATAAACGGCAGTTTCTCGCGGACGCGGCGATCGATCACGCGGTCGTAGACCACCAGCCCCGAGGTGACGTTCATATAGATATTCAGGATCGCGTCGACCGAAAGGAACGCCTCGGACACCGAGATCCGGCGGTTCGCGGAATCGTCGAGCGTCCTCTCGAACCATTGCGTGCCCGCCGTGAACGCGGGATTCAGCGAATCAACGATGACGTAGCGCGCAAGCGCCGAGATCCGTTCGCACCTCATGGGATTGCGCTTGTAGGGCATCGCGGACGAGCCGATCTGATGACTCTCAAACGGCTCTTCGATCTCCTCGAACGACTGCAGGATGCGGAGGTCGTTCGCGAACTTGTACGCCGACTGCGCGAAGCCCGACAGGACGGCGAGGAAGTTGGCGTCGACCTTGCGGGAATAGGTCTGCCCCGAGACGGCGACCGTACCGGGGAAACCGAGGTCGTCCGCGATCATCTCGTCCAGTTTCTTGACCTTTTCGTGATCGCCGCCGAACAGTTCGAGGAAGGACGCCTGCGTTCCGGTCGTGCCCTTGCTCCCGAGCAGGAGCAGTTTGTCGAGACGGTGTTCGAGTTCCTCGATATCCGACGAGAGTTCGTACATCCAGAGCGTGGCGCGCTTGCCGACCGTGGTGAGCTGCGCGGGCTGCAGATGCGTGTAGCCGAGGCAGGGCAGAGCGCGGTACTTGACGGCGAACGCCCTCAGGTTGCGAAGCACCTGCGCGGCTTTCTTCAAAACGATCTTCGACGCCTCGCGGAGCGCCAGTACGTCGGCGTTGTCCCCGACGTAGCAGGAGGTCGCGCCGAGGTGGATGATGGGCTCGGCTTTCGGGCATTGTTTCCCGAAGGCGTAAACGTGCGCCATCACGTCGTGCCGGACTTCCTTTTCGCGGGCTTCCGCGACCTCGTAGTTGACGTCGTCACGGTGCGCTTCCATCTCCGCGATCTGTTCCTCCGTCACGGGAAGACCGAGCGCCCTCTCCGCCTTCGCCAGCGAGATCCAGAGACGCCGCCACGCCCGGAACTTGAAATTGTCGGAAAAGACCGCCTGCATCTCCTCGCTCGCGTAACGCGTCGAAAGCGGGGAAACGTATCCGTCGTGCCTGTTTTCCATCTTCGGTTCCGCCTTTTGCTTCAAATTACATTCTATTATAGCACATCCCGCGCCCCCGCGCAACCCCGCGCGCGAAGATTTTTCCCGCTTTCTTTCGCGCCGACCGAAAGGAGGCATATCGCGTTGCGGAGCAACGTATCGCCTTGCGGCTTGCCCGCGATCCCCCGGGTGCGAAAAGTACCGTCCTCTCTCTTGCAAATCTTTTGCTTTTGTGGTATCCTTTACTTGAAAACCGCCCCGACACACAGGACCGCGGAGGTGAAACCATGAAAATCAAAGTCGCCGTCACGCTGATCGTTCTCGTCCTGCTCGCGTTTCTGCTCTTTATCGTGCTGCGGGACCTGATCCCGGAAAGACCGCTGAAAGATCTGCCGGAAGCGGATACGCTCGTGATCCGGGAGTACCGGGAAAGCGGATCTTCCTACGTCGACTACGAGATCACGGACCCCGAGACCGTAGAGAGCGCGCGGAAGACCCTCTCCGCCCTGAAGGTCAGAAGAACGTCCTCTCGGGGAAAGAAGAAACCGTCTTTCGCAATATTCGACGTATCCTTTTACAAAAACGGTCTCCTCGTCGGAGGATTCGTGGTAGACAACAACAACGTCAACCGGTTCAGTTTTGACGTGACGGGCTACCTGCAGTCGCTCATCTCCGATATCGCCGAAGAGTGACAAAAAAGCGAATTCTTTCTCTGCGCCGCCCTGCGCGGCGCAGTTCTTTTTTTGAAAATAGGTTGACAATATCCTATAATTTATGTATAATACTCTCGGGGGGGTGAACTGTATGAACATCAACACCGAAAAAATCGTTTCGATTTCCGAAGCGAATCAGAACTTTTCCCGGGTCGCGCGGATGGCGGACAAATCCGGGGAAATCATCATTTTCAAGAACAACAAGCCGAAATACCGCCTGGTCGATCTGGAGAGCGACGCACCGATCGAGATGACCGACGACGAGAAGATCGACTTCGTCGCCGCGCGCGTTCTGCGCGAGTATCGCCGCGCGTTTGAGGTGCTGGCAAAATGATCCGTTTCAGCCGTGAAAAAGTGCTGCTTCTGCACCGCCTCCTGATCGAAGAAACGGGCGGCGCCGCCGACGTGCGGGACCTCGATCTGCTCGACAGCGCGCTCGCGTCGGCGTTTCAGACCTTCGACGGCAAGGAACTCTATCCGACGAAAGAGGAGAAGGCGGCGCGGATCGGGTATTCCCTGATCTCCAATCACGCCTTCGTCGACGGAAACAAACGGATCGGGATGTATATCCTTCTGACCTTTCTCGAAACCAACGGGATCCGGCTCCACCCCTCGGTGGACGACGTCGCGCGGGTCGGATTCGCCGTCGCGCGGGGGGAGATGGACTACGACGGTCTGCTCGCGTGGATCCGCGAAAACCGCTGAAAAACGGTCGGTAGCGGCAAACGCAACCGAAAAAACCGAAAAAAGCAACCGTGATTTTACAAATTGCAACCCCCGGTTGGTAGACCCCGACCCCCTGCCCGTGGTAGAATGAAGGCGTCCCGGGGGCAAGACGCCGGACCGGGAAGATCATCAAGGAGACGAAACCATGATACTCGCAGACAAAATCATCAACGAACGCAAAAAGAACGGCTGGTCGCAAGAGGACCTCGCCGAAAAACTGTCGGTCTCGCGGCAGGCGATCTCGAAATGGGAGAGCGCGCAGGCGACCCCCGACCTCTCGAAGGTCATCCTGCTCGCGGAACTGTTCGGGGTCTCTACCGACTACCTTTTAAAAGACGAGATCGAGCCCGAGGACGCCGCGCCCTTGAAAGAAACGACCGAGCCCGGGGGCAAGCGCGTCGTCACGATGGAGGAAGCCAACGACTACCTCTCGACCCAGCGGCAGAGCGCGCGCACCGTGGCGCTCGGCGTTCTGCTCTGCGTCCTCTGCCCCGCCCTCCTGATCCTGCTCGGCGGGCTGGCGGAGTACGGCGGCTCGATCAGCGAGGGCGTCGCCACCGCCGTCGGGATGACCGCCCTGTTCGGATTGGTGGCGATCGGGGTCGCGCTCTTCATCGTGACCGGCATCCGCACCTCCCGCTTCAACGTCTGGCATACCGAGGGGTTTGAGACCGCCTACGGCGTGTCGGGTATGGTCAAAGAGAAACGCCGCGCGCACGAACACGCCTACACCGTCTGCCTGACGCTCGGGATCGTGCTCTGCATCCTCGCGGTGCTGCCCCTGATCGTCGCCGGCGCTATGGGCGTCTCTGATCGGATCCTCACGGTGTTCTTATCGATGATGTTCCCCATCATCGGGATCGGCGTCTATTTGATCGTGCGGGTCGGAGTCGTGCGCGGAAGTTTCACCTTCCTTTTGAACGAGATCGACGCGTCCCCCGAAACGAGAAAAAAGAACAAGACCGAAGAGACGATCAGCTCGGTCTACTGGTGCGTCGCCGTCGCGATCTACCTGACCTGGAGTTTCCTTACGAACGACTGGGGCAGGACCTGGATCGTCTGGCCGATCGCCGGCGTGCTGTTCGGCGCGGTCACGGCGATCTGGCGGCTGGTCTCGGGCTCGCGTGACGAAAACTGATGGCGGCGATCGTTGACCGTCTCGCGGCGCAGGCGGAGCCGGAGTACGCGGACTTCCAGGCGAAACTGATCCCGACCGTCCCGCGCGAAAAGATCCTCGGCGTTCGCCTGCCCCTGCTCCGCGGGCTGGCAAAGGAGATCAAGGGCGACGAGGCGCGGGCGTTCCTCTCGGCTTTGCCGCACGGGACGCTCGAAGAAGACCTGCTCCACGCGATCCTTGTCGGGCGGGAGCGCGATCTTTCCACGGCGATCGCGGAACTCGACGCGTTTCTGCCCTACGCCGACAACTGGGCGGCGACCGATATCCTCCGCCCGAAGGTTTTCGCCAAACACCCGGACGAGGCGCTGACGCATATCGAACGCTGGCTCGGGTCCCCCCTGCCCTACGTCCGGCGCGCCGCCGTCGGGTTTTTGATGGCGTATTTCCTCGACGAAAACTTCAAACCCGAAGTCCTCGCCCTGCCGGCGAAGATCCCGCAGGAGGAATACTACGTCGGGATGGAGGTCGCGTGGTTCTACGCCACCGCCCTCGCCAAGAGGTGGGACGAGACGCTCCCCTACCTCTCCGACCGCCGTCTCCCCGTGTGGACGCACAACAAAACGATTCAAAAAGCGATCGAGAGTTACCGCGTCCCGCCGGAACGGAAAGAGTACCTCAAAACGCTCAAGATCAAATAAAAAACGACGCCCGCGCATCAAAAGATGCGCGGGCGTCCGGTTTTGAGGGGTAGGAAAAAACGCGTTTCAGGCGTCGCAGGCGAGATAGTCTCTCAGCCCCTCGGCGCCGCGGAACAGGTATCCTTCGATCCCGACCGATTTCGCGCCGACGAGGTTCTTCTCTACGTCGTCGATCATCAGAGCGTCTTTTGCAACCACCCCCGCGCGTTCGAGGGCGAGTTTAAAGATCGCGGGATCGGGCTTCACCAGTTTGACCTCGGCGGACGCGATCACGTCGTCGAAGAGATCGGCGATCCCGCATTTGTCGAGGGCGTAGCGAAGATAGCCCGACATCGCGTTCGAGAGCAGGACGACGCGGTAACGGGTTTTCAGTTCGCGGATCAGGGCGATGGTCTTTGGGTCGGGGATCACGAGGGATTCCCATTCGCGTTTGATCTCGTCCCCCGGCACACCGACGGTCTCACCGAGCCGCCTATAAAGCACGTCGTCGGGGACCGCGCCCACGTCGCCGTCGTGCATCATACTTTCCTTGATCCGGTCGGCTTCTTCCGGAGTATAGTAGCGTCGGAACCAGTAGGGCGCGACCTCGCGCATCACCACCCCGAAGCAATCGAACAAAAGAAGTTTCTTCATTCTTTGGAATCCGTCTCCACTACGCTCGCTATCACGTCCAAAGAAACGTTGGTCGCCACAACATGCGTGACGATCATCTCGTCTACGTCGAACAGCGCCCGCCAGAACTCGCGTTCTTCATCATAGGTCGTTTCCCCGTTCGCGGCGAAGCACTCAATCGTCACACCGTTATCAAGCGTGATGGTCAGATCGTTCAATTCGTTTAACCGGACGTCTGAAACGACGCCTCCGACGATCTCGTCCCGATACCGATCAAGGTTGCGCCATTCGTCGTTGTTTTCGTCGTTTTCCCCGTCCCAACTCTGATAATCCAGCGTGGTCAGAAGGATCTTTCCGTTTTTGACGACGCGGGCAAAGCACTGCGCGTGTAGACCGCAAGAACCGAAATCAAACACAAGCATTTCGCACGCGCATCTGATCCCGGTCAGCCGGCAAAACTTCATTTTTTCAAGATAGGCGCGGATCTCGTTGTTTTCCATATTGACCCCTTGCTTTTATTTGTAAACCCAGTATACCGCAATTTGATGAAAAAAGCAAGATAAGGCACGCGGTTTCTCGCGCGGTGAGACCTTTTCGCGTTTTTTCAAAAAAAGTCTTGACAAACGGTTTTCGCTTTGCTATAATACTATTCGTCTCGGACAAAAGTCCGGGCGAAAAGAGGACGATGGCCTGGTAGCTCAGTTGGTTAGAGCGCCGCCCTGTCACGGCGGAGGTCGTGGGTTCGAGCCCCATCCGGGTCGCCATCCTTATTCCCTTTGCCTCTGTAGCTCAGTTGGTAGAGCAGAGGACTGAAAATCCTCGTGTCGTTGGTTCGATTCCGACCGGAGGCACCAGCGACCGATGGTCGCTCCGCGGATTTAGCTCATTTGGTAGAGCGCGACCTTGCCAAGGTCGAGGTGGCGGGTTCGAGCCCCGTAATCCGCTCCAAAAAAGAGCGGGAAGGATCCCGTGATCCTTCCCGCTCTTTTTCGAACCGCGTCCGGCTTGAACCCCGATTTCTCGCCGCGGAGCGGTGAGAAATCCAAGGCGTCGCCCCGGCACAGCAACAATGACTGCTCCGTTATCCGACGCCAGGGTTCAGAGCCCTCGTCAGTTCCGTTTTTCTCTTTGTTCCGTCCGTGCGCATTTCCGGCTTGAACCCCGGTTCAGAGCCCTCGTCGGTTCCGGTTTTCTCTCCGCGCAGTCCGTGCGCAATTCCTTGTCTCATTTATCCGGCGCCATAGCCAAGCGGTAAGGCAGAGGTCTGCAAAACCTTCATCCCCGGTCCGATTCCGGGTGGCGCCTCCAACGCAAACACCCCCGTCCGCGGGGGTGTTTTTGCGTTGGAGGCGCCACCCTTTATCGGATCGGGCTCCGCCCGCGCTTGCGCGGAGCGGAATCCGGTCCGCATCCGCCGCCCGGAGATCGACAAGCTCGCTTGTCAGGCGGAGGGCGCGCGGATATTGCCGCTTGCGGCAAATTCCGGGGGCGCTTTTTTTGATGAATTGCCTCCTTCGTCGGCATGAATTGACGCTCCGCGTCGTGAATTGCCGCGCGAGCGCGGCATGAATTGCGCCCCGGCGTGAGACGGGGCGCATTTTTCTTGACTCTGCTCCCCGGGTCTGCTATAATGAAATGGAAGATTCGCTTGACTTCCCCGCGCGACCGTGCTATAATGGTTGCGGTTGCAACAATGTCCTTTTTTAAGGAGAATCGCCGTATATGGTTCCGATGATGCCGCCCCCGATGCGGCGCGACGACGTCCCCCGCGTTCCGCCCCCGAAGAATATCGCAGATCTGCCCCGGTTCCTTCGCGAACTGATCGGGGGCTTTTTCTCGCGGCTGGGCTATATTTTCGCCCTGGTGTGGAAGACGGGGCCGTGGATCCTGTTCGTCAAGTCGTTCATCGCTCTGTTCCAGGGCGTGATGCCGATCGTCGGCTCCCTGCTCTCGAAAGAGATCCTGAACGAACTGCAGAAGATCATCGCGGAGCAAGCCGCCGATTCTGCGACCGGAGCCGCGGAGGGGTTTGCGAAATGGGCGAACTCCTTTATGGGCTCGACGGTGATGTTCCTTCTGATCTTCCTGTTCACCTACCGCATCCTGAACAACGTGATCGGACGGATCAGCACCGCCACCACCCGGATCGCCGGGGAACTCGTCGTCCGGCACGTCAAGACGCTGATCATGACAAAGGCGGCGAAGATCGACCACGCCTCCTTCGATATGCCCGAGTTCTACGAGAAACTCGAGAACGCCAACCGCGAGGCGGGACACCGCCCGATCGAGATCATCTCCAACTTCTTTGCGATGATCAGTACGGTCATCAGTTTCGTCGGCTATCTGATCATCCTGTCCGCGGACCTGCCGCTCGCCGCCGCCGCGATCCTGGTCGTGTCCTTCCCCTCCGCGATCGTCAACTTCATCTACCGGCGCAAGAACTGGGCGTATATGCGTTTCCGTTCGCGCGACCGCCGCGAGATGAACTACTATTCCGACGTTCTGGTGAACAAGGACCTGGTCAAGGAGATCCGGCTCTACGACCTGTCGGGCGCGTTCATCGACGCCTACCAGTCGGTGTTCAAACGCTACTTCTCCGGGCTGCGCCGCCTGATCATCCACGAGGGGGTCTGGCACGTCTGTATTTCGATCGTTTCGTCGGTCGTCAACTGCGTCTGCTACGGCTTCGTCGCGTGGGGGGTATTCAAGGGCGACTTCATGATCGGCGACTACTCGCTCTATACCGGCGCGCTGAATCAGATCTCGACCGAGGTCGGCAACCTCATCAACAATTCGGCGTCGATCTACGAGGGGACGCTGTTCATCGATAACCTGCTCGTTTTTCTTCACGAAGAGCAGAAGATCGTCCCCGAAGGCGAGCCCCTGCACGTCAAGCGCGGGATCCCGCACACCATCGAGTTCCAAAACGTCAGTTTCCACTATCCCGGCACCGATCGCGACGTCATCAAAAACGTCAACCTCACGCTCCGTCCGGGCGAAACGGCGGTTTTGGTCGGGCTGAACGGTGCGGGCAAGACGACGCTGATCAAGCTGCTGACCCGGCTTTACGACCCGACCGAGGGAAAGATCCTGCTCGACGGCGAGGACCTCAAACGCTACGACACGGCGGAACTCTACAAGATGTTCGGCATCATCTTCCAGGACTTCGGGCGCTACGCCGTCACGGTCACGGAGAACATCCATTTCGGGGACGTCCATCGCACTCCGATCCCAAGCGAGATCAAGGAGGCGGCGGAACAGGCGAACGTCGACGAGTACATTTCGCATCTGCCTCAGCAGTACGACACGCCTCTGATGCGTATTTTCGACCGCGAGGGCACCGAACTGTCGGGCGGTCAATGGCAGAAGCTCGCCATCGCGCGCGCCTTTTACAGTACGTCGGATATCCTGATCCTTGACGAGCCGACCGCCTCGCTCGACGCGATCGCGGAGCAGGAGATCTTCAACACCTTCGATCAGCTGCGGCGGGACAAGACCACCATCTTCGTCTCCCACCGGCTCTCGAGCGCGACCGTCGCCTCGAAGATCGTGGTGCTCGAATACGGCGAGGTCGTGGAGGAGGGGACCCACGCCGAACTGATGGAGAAGCGCGGCAAATACTACGAACTCTTCTCGACCCAGGCGAAACGCTACGTCAGCGAGGGCGAAAGGATCAACGGCGAGACCGACGAGCCCTCCCCCGACGCAGGGCGGCGCTTCCCATCCCGCGACGGCGACGACGCGACCTACGACGCGGGAGGCGACCCCGTCGGGATCTGACGCGGGATTCCCGAAGATTTTTCAAAAAAGGGTTTACTTTCCTATTTGAATCTGTTATAATGTAAACGGTAAAAGACGCCCGCGCGTGCAGGCGTACAACCGAATCAAACGAGAATTTGAACGGAGGAACAATCATGGCAAAGAAGGACGATTCCCTGAACGCTTTTATGGACGTCAGCAAAGACGAGGCGGAGGTTGACGCGTCGAAAAAAGTTCGCGTCGGTATCATCGGGTGCGGCTGGATCGCCGAGACCCACCTGTCGAGCTACCTGAGACAGCCCGACGTCGAGATCGTCGCGGGCTGCGACCTGATCCCCGGAAAAGCCGAAGCGTTTTTCAAGGACAGAGGGATCGAGGGCGTCAAGACCGACTACGCCGACCACAAGGCGATGCTCGCGGACAAGTCGCTGAAGCTCGACTGCGTCAGCGTCTGCACCTACAACCGCACCCACGCGATCTGCGCGATCGACTCGCTGAACGCGGGCGTCAACGTCCTGCTTGAGAAGCCGATGTGCGTGACCACCGAAGAGGCGGTCGAGATCATGCGCGCCGAGAAGAAGAGCGGCAAGGTCCTCTCGATCGGTTTCCAGCCGCGTTTCGACGCCAATATGCAGATGATCAAGAAGATCGTGCAGTCGGGCGAACTCGGCAAGATCTACTACGTCCAGACCGGCGGCGGCCGGCGGCGCGGTATTCCCTTCCCCTACGGGACCACCTTCATTGAAGACAAGACCGCGGGCCTCGGCGCGCTCGGTGATATCGGATGCTACTCGCTCGACTGCGTGCTGAACGCGCTCGGCTATCCGAAACCCCTGACCGTCTCGGGTTACAAGTCCGATTTCTTCGGCAAGGATCCGAACTACTCCGGTTACGTCAAGAAGGGTCATCCCGAATACGCGAAGGTCTTCTCGGTCGACGATTTCGCCGCCGCGTTCATTCGTCTTGAGGGCGGGATCATCCTCGACTTCCGTATCGCGTGGGCGATGAACCTCGACACCTCGGGCGACACGATCATCATGGGTACCAAGGGCTCGCTCCGTATCCCCTCGACCGAGTGCTGGAACGGCTCGTTCGACAAGCCCCTGAAGATCTATCACGAGGTCGCGGGCGAACAGGTCTGCACCGAGATCCCGCTGATCGGCTCGAAAGCCGGTATGCCTTCGCTCTTCGACCAGAAGATCCGCACCTTCCTCGACGCGAGCAAGAACGGCGGCGCCGCTCCCGTTCCGTCGAGCGAGATCCTCTACAACCAGGCGATCCTCGACGGCATCGCGAAGTCGGCGGCGATCGGGAAAGAGATCGAGATCAAGATCCCGAAGATCTGACGACACGCGTATGCGCGCACAGACCGGAAAACGAATGGAATCTATAATGAATCCGTCAAAGCTTTCTGCTCTGTGAAAACTCCTTGCATTGATAAACGCAAATTAAGGTTGAAAACCTCCCGCGGAGCCGCGGGAGGTTTTCTTCTTTTTTTCAAATTCGTTTTCCTCTCCCCGTTCTCGACCGCTCACAGTACGCTTGTACAGTTTCGGGTCGAGAACGGGGATTCTGCACGCACCTCCGCGCGTCTGATAACTTGAGCTGGCGCGGGTAGGGTCAAGGGGACGACGCGCGGATGGGTTGATAAGACGTTGCCGACCATCGCTCCGAAGGAACGGTGCGGTATTTTACCACAAAGCAAGGCGAACGGAAAAGTCGCGCTTTCGTACTTGCGTCAGCGCACTTGGTTTCTTTTTTCTTATTAACTGCGCCAGCTATTGCTGTCAGGCGCGCACAGGCGAGTGCAGGGTCGTCGTTTGCGACCCGAAGGCGTATCTTCATACGCCGAGAGCAAGCAAACGGCGAGAGGAAAACAAAAATACAAATAAAAAAGGAGAAAACCACTCGCGAAAGCGGGTGGTTTTCGTCCTTAATCGCAATTTGCTATGCGGAATAACGGAACAAAGCGGAAAGCACCTCGAATTTCGGATAGTCCCTTTTTGTTTTCCGTCCTGTGCCGTCTGTGCGTGTCGTCGTCAATACATCTTCGCGCCGGCGGGGATGTGCGGGTCGAGCATCAGGAGATGGAGTTTTTCCTCGCCCTCCTCGTTGTGGACGGCGGAGATCAGCATCCCGTTCGACTCGATGCCCATCATGGCGCGGGGCGGGAGGTTGACGATGGCGAGCAGGGTCTTGCCGACGAGCTGCTCCGGCTCGTAGAACGCGTGGATCCCCGAGAGGATGACGCGGTCGGTCCCGGTACCGTCGTTCAGGGTGAACTTCAAGAGTTTCTTCGACTTCGGCACCGCCTCGCACGCGAGCACCTTGACCGCGCGGAAATCCGACTTCGAGAAGGTCTCGAAATCGACCGTGTCGGAAAACAGCGGCTCGATCTCCACCTTCGAGAAATCGATCACTTCGGGGGCGGAGGTTTCTGCCGCGGTTTCCGCGGGAGCGTCGGCGGGCTTGTCCTGATCCAGCGGCTTCATCGTCGGGAAGAGCAAGACGTCGCGGATCGACGCGCTGTCGGTCAGGAGCATCACGAGCCGGTCGATCCCGAAGCCGAGCCCGCCCGTCGGGGGCATACCGTATTCGAGCGCGGTGACGTAGTCCTCGTCGACCCTGGCTTTGGTATTCGGGTCCTCGCGGCGTCTCGCCTCGACCTGCGCGACGAACCGTCCCTTCTGATCGATCGGGTCGTTCAGTTCGCTGAAGGCGTTGCCGAACTCGGTCGCGTTGATGAAATACTCGAAACGCTCGGTGAACGCGGGATCCTCGGGTTTCCGCTTCGCGAGCGGGCTGTTCTCCACGGGATAGTCGTAGATGAAGGTCGGCTGGATCAGTTTCTCCTCAACGAACGCGTCGAAGAGTTCCGCGAGCACGGTTCCCTTCGTGGCGTCTGCGGGGACCGGAACGTGGAGTTTCGCCGCCTCGTTGCGGGCGTCCTCGTCGGTCTTCCAGGCGTTGTAGTCGGCGCCGGAATACTTTTTCACCGCCTCGACCATCGTGAGCCGTTCCCAATGCCCCATATCGATCATCTGTCCCTGATAGGGGATCACGGTCGAGCCGCAGATCTTCTTGGCGAGCAGGGTGTAGAGTTCCTCGACGAGGTCCATCATCCCCTTATAGTCGGTGTACGCCTGATAGAGTTCGATCGAGGTGAATTCGGGGTTGTGCTTGGGATCCATCCCCTCGTTGCGGAAGATCCGTCCCACCTCGTAGACCCGCTCGAATCCGCCGACGATCAGCCGTTTCAGATAGAGTTCGGTCTCGATGCGGAGGACCATATCCATATTCAGCGTGTTGTGGTGCGTGAAGAAAGGACGCGCCGACGCGCCGATCTCGAACGGGGTCAGGATCGGGGTATCGACCTCGAGAAATCCCTTTCCGTCCAGGTACGCCCGGATCTCGGCAAGGATCTTACTCCGGCGGACGAAGGTATCCTTGACCTCGGGGTTCATGATCAGGTCGACGTACCGCTGCCGATAGCGGAGGTCGGTGTTGGTCAGCCCGTGGAACTTCTCGGGCAGGGGGAGAAGCGACTTGGCGAGCAGAACGATACCGTCGCAATGCACCGAGATCTCCCCGGTCTGCGTTTTGAAAACGAAGCCGTGTACGCCGACGACGTCCCCGACGTCCCACTTTTTAAACGCGGCGTAGGCGTCCTCTCCGACGTCGTCGCGCTTCACGTAAAGCTGGATCTTTCCCGATCCGTCCATCAGATGGACGAACGCCGCCTTGCCCATGATCCGGCGGCTCATCATTCTAGACGATCTCGGAGGCGTGCGCCGTGACCTCGTATTTGGTGATGGTAAAGGGGTTCTTCCCCTCCGCGACCAGCGCCGCCAGTTTCTCGCGGCGGACCGCAAGTTCGCTGCCCGGATTGTTGTTCTGTACGTCTGCCATATTATAGTCCTTTCTCTCTTCCCCTCCGCAAGGGGAAAACCTTAAAAAAGAGGGATTTACTGCGCGCGGGTGACCTTTTTCACCTTGAGTCCGACCTGTTCGCCGGAGGGGAGTTCCGCCACCACGCGTTCGCCCGACTTCGCTCCGATCAGAGCGCGCCCGATCGGGGACACGTCCGAGATCTTGCCCGCGAGGGGATCCGCGCCGTACGAGTCGACGATGTGGTAGGTGATCTCCTTCTTTTTCTTCTCGCTGTAGACCACGACGACCGAGCCGACGTGGACGAGGTTGTGGTCGATCTCGCTCTCGTCGACGACGCGGGCGTTTTTGATCCTCTCCTCGAGCTCGGCGATCTGCATGGCGTTCTTCGCCTGCTCGTTCTTCGCCTCGTCGTATTCGCTGTTCTCCGAAAGGTCGCCGTAGCTGCGGGCGGTCGAGATATCCTTCTTGATGATCTCGCGCTGCGCCTTCAGTTCGTCGAGCTGCGCCTTCAACGCGTCAAGCGACGCCTGGGTGATGACCTGCTGCTTCTCCATTTGGTTTATCTCCTTGTTCGTGTTTTATCTATGATACTCTTTAAGGGTTGACTTTTTGGTCGAGATACGCGAGCGCCGCCGCAAGCTGCGCGTCGTTATCCCGCGTGCGAAGATAGATGCTGACCCCCGCCTGTTCCTCCGGCAATTCCACGACAAGCCCGGGGGTGATCCCGACCCCGTCGTAGTTGACGTTGGTGGGGGGGCTGTACCGCGCGACGGTCAGTTTGAGATAACTGTCCGCGCCGACCGTATAGGTGGTCTGCACGGTCCCCTTTCCGTAGGTCGTCGTTCCCACGACCGTCACGTCGAGCGGCGTCACCCCGGCTGCGGAGGCGAACGCGGGGTCGGCGTAGTCGCGGAGCGCCGCGGTGAACAGTTCCGCCGCCGAAGCGGTCCCGCCGTTCACCAGGACCGCGACCGGAAGATCCGGGGACAGTTCGTGACCTCCCTCGCGGTAGAGGGTGGAGGATCCGCCGTTTTTCAGGTATCCGTCCTCCGCGGAAATGGTATAGTCCGAAAGCGACTCGGAGCGGTAATCCACGTAGGCGATCACGCCGTCCGGGAGCAGATACGCAAGCACCGTCCCGACCGACGACAGAAGCCCGCCGCCGTTCGAGCGAAGGTCGAAGGTCAGCGCGTCGATCCCCTCGCCCTCCAGTTCCGACACCGCCCTCTCGAGTTGTTCGTAGGTGTGTCCGTCAAAGCCGGTGATATGAACGTAGCCGATCTTACTCCCGCCGTAATTTTCGATCCGGGAGATCACGGTCTGCTTGGTCACCTCCGCCCGCGTGACGGAGGCGTTCATCGGCTCGCCCGCGCGGAAGAACGAGACGTTGACGACGGTCCCCGCCTCTCCGACGATCGCGTTGAACGCCTCGTCGTAGCCGTCCGCGAAGGATTTGCCGTCGATCTCGGTCAGAACGTCTCCGGCGAGCAGTCCCGCGTCTTGCGCGGGCGAGCCCGCGTGGACCAGAACGACCTCGGCGTTGCCGTCGGCGTTTTTCTGGAGCGTGACGCCGATCCCGACGAAATTGCCCGACAGATCCGACGAATACGAGGCGTATTCGGCGTCGGTAAAGAAAGTTCCGTAGCGGTCGCCCATCGCGGAGATCGCCGCCTCTACCATGGTCTCGGTCAGATCGCCCCGGTCGGGGAGATCGAAGATCGAGTTGGCGTCGAGCAGTCCGAGCGCCGCTTCGAGCAGTCCCGGGTCGTACTTATCCGAGCGCCGCACGTAGTTGTTCCGGTAATCCTCGATCTCGGATCCGTAGTACCCCGTGAGCGCGAAGAAGGTCGTGAGGAACACGACGATCCCGGTCAGAAGACAGGCGAGCAGCGTGACGAGCAGCGGACGGGACGGGGTCCCCTTTTTTCGTTCGGGGGACGCGAATTCGTCCTGCCGGTTCATTCACTCACCACCCGTTCCGTGACCGAATCGATCGCCGCCGACATCTGCACGTCCTCCTCGTCGGTGAGCGCCCAGACGGACTTGTTCTGCGCCTCCTCGGAGAGTTCGACGACAAGATCCGGCGTGATCCCCTTCCCCTCGTAGTTCGGGGAGTAGGGCGGATTGTAGTGCGCGAAGGAAATGGTGGTCGCGCAGCCCGAGCCCAGCCGGACCTGCGTCTGCATCGTTCCCTTTCCGTAGGTCACGGTTCCGACGATCTTCACGTCGAGCAGCCCCTCTCTCGCGTAATCCTGCATCGCGCAGGTGAAGAGCTCGCCCGCAGACGCGGTATGCTCGTTGCAGAGAACGGCGATCGGAAGATCCGAAGGCAGTTTACGGTCGACGGCGGACTTGTCGTAACTTGCACAGTTCGCCACGTCGTACTCGACCGAGCCGTCGTAGTATTCGTAGTTGGCGAGCGGCGTTCCGTTCGGCACCAGATAATCGAGCACCGTCAGGATCGAGGAGAGAAGCCCGCCGGGGTTGTTCCTTAGATCGAAGATCAGTCCGTCGATCCCCTCGTCGAAGAGACCGTCGAGCGCGGCTTTGAACTGCGGCGCCGTGGTCTCGTCGAACTCGGTGATCTGGATCAAGCCGATCTTCGGGGATCCGGGCAGGACCGACGCCGACGCCGTGACCTGCACGACCGTGCGGCGGGTCATGGTGCGGGTGTAGGTCTCGCCGCCCCGCGCGAAAGTGACCGTTACTTCGGTATTCTCCTCACCGCGGATGCGGTTGACGAGTTCTGCAAACGAGATGGTCGACGCCGGAGTGTCCCCCACCGCCTCGATGACGTCGCCCGCCAGCACCCCCGCCTCGTACGCGGGCGTGTCGGGAAAGACGGCGGTGACCGTGATGATCCGCGCCACCGCGTCGTTGGTGACCTGGACCCCGATCCCGACGTAGTTGCCGGTCATATCCGACGTGTATTCGGCGTACGCCTCGGGATTCATATAGTAGGCGTATTTATCCCCCGCGGCGGCAAGATAACTCTCGCAGAGGAGGTCGGTCACTTCACCCGGGTCGCTCTCGTCGATCAGATCGCGGTATTCGGCGTAGAACTCCGCGATCGCCGCCGCAAGTTCGGCGTCGGTCCCGAGGTCGCCGATGAAATAGTGCGAATAGTAGTAGTGGATATTCTCGACGACCGTTTGGTTGAAATCGGGGATCGTTTCGTTTGCAAGAAGCAGCGAGACCAGCTCGGACGGCTGTTTTTCCCCGCTCCCCGTGGTTTCGGGCGCCGTCGCGTCGGTTTCCCCCGTTTCGGCGGGGCGCAAAGCGAACGCAGTACAACCCGAAAAGGCGAAGATCAGAGTCAGGATCAAAAGCAATACGGCTGTCAGCCGGACGCCGTTTACGTCGCGTTTCATCGATCTGTCTCCTTCCTTTAATCAACGGAAGCCCCGCCGCCCGTTGGCGGGCGTCGGGGTGATTTTCCATAGTGCCGCGAATGCGGATCAGAACTTGGTCGGTTTGCTGGTCAGGTACTTCTTGACCATCAGCGCCACCTTGAAGGTGACGGCGTGCTCGAACTCGCGGAGATCGAGCCCGGTCAGTTTCCGGATCTTCTCGAGCCGGTAGACCAGCGTGTTGCGGTGGACGAACAGTTTGCGCGAGGTCTCGGACACGTTCAGGTTGTTCTCGAAAAAGCTCTGGACGGTCATCAGCGTCTCGCGGTCGAGCGAATCGAGCGACCCGCGCTTGAACACCTCGTCGAGGAAGATCTCGCAGAGGGTGGTCGGAAGCTGATAGATCAGACGGCCGATGCCGAGATTCTCGTAACTGACGATATTCTTCTCGGTGTCGAAGACCTTGCCGACCTCGAGCGAGATCCGCGCTTCCTTGTAGGCGCGGGCAAGATCCTTGAGCCCGTCGACGACCGAGCTGATGCCGATGCTGACCTTCGTGAAGAACTCGGAGTTCAGCGTCTCCGCGATCCCGGCGGCAAGTTCCTCGATCTCGCGGATATCGGTCCCCTCTTCGACTTCCTTCACCAGAACGACGTCGGACTCGCCGATGTTGATGACGTAATCGCGGCTCTTGTCCGGGAACATCCCCGCGACCATATCGTAAGGAAGCACGTCGGTCCAGCCGAAGAACTTGATGATCAGAACGACCCGGTGGTCTTCGCCCGAGAAGTGCAGTTCCTTGCTCTTGATGTAGATGTCGCTCGGCAGGATGTTGTCGAGCATGATGTTCTTGATGAACGAACCCTTGTCGTATTTCTCGTCGTAGAGCCCCTTGATGTTCCCGAGCGAGACCGACAGCATCGCCGCGTAGCGGCCCGCCTCGGCGTCCTCGCCGGCGACGAAAACGATCCCCTCGTTCTTCCCGCCGACCGAAACGAAACGGTAGGTGAATCCGTCGATCGCAGCCGCGTCGGTCGCGAAGGAGAGTTCCTCGCGGATACCCTGGCGGGATTCGCCGATCAGACGCGGATCGCTGCAGGCGACGATCACGCCCGCCTCGTCGATGATGCCGACGGTGCGGTCGATCGCATCCTTCATCTGGTGGATCACACCCTGATACAAACGGTTGGACATATTCGTTCCCCCTTTGGCGTGTGTCTGTGTTGGTTAGTCTGACTTATATTTTACATCTTTTTTTGTCAAATATCAATAGTCTATCGTAAAAAAGTCACAAAAAATCCAAAAAGTTTTCAGCAAAGTGACGAGAGCCCGTTCAAAGTTCGTAACGGAACGCAAGACAGGAAAGCGCGAAAAGGGGCGCGGTTTCGCAGCGCAGGATGCGTTTTCCGAGCCCGGCGAGCAGAAATCCCGCCGCTTTCGCCTCCTCCGCTTCGTCTTCGGAAAAACCGCCCTCCGACCCCACGACGACCGAAACGCTCTCGGGCGTTTTCGCAGGCAGCAGCGCGGGCAGCGGGCGCGTTCCCTCTCCCTCGTAGCAGAAAAGGGGCAATTCGACTTTCATTGCCTCGGTCAACGTCTCTTTGAAAGAAAGCGGGGGCGTCACGGTCGGGATCGCGCCGCGGCGGCATTGTTTCGCGGCTTCCTCCGCGATCCGGTTGAGACGCTCGGTCTCCTGCGCGATCTTTTCGGGACGGGGCTTCCGCACGACGAACGCCGACGAGAACGGCGTGACCGAGACCGCGCCGAGTTCGGTCGCCTTCTGCACGACGGTCTCGAGTTTGTCGCCCTTCGGGTAGGCGATAAAGAGCCGGATCGCGACGGGGGATTCGCCCCGGGCTTCGCGCACCGACAGGATCTCCGCCTCGCAGAGGTCGTCGCGGATGCGGGTCAGGCGGCAGGAAAGCTCCCGCCCCGCCGTCGTACAGACCGTGATCCCGTCCCCGACCGCCATCCGGAGCGAACGGGCGATATGGCGCGCGTCGGCGCCCGCGATCGCGACCGCGTTTCCCGAAACGGCGGACTCGTCGGTAAAGAATCTCGGCATATATCCCTCCTTACCGCTCCGCAAGAACGAAGCGGAGCGCGTACCAGTCGTTTTCGGAGATCACTTTTTCTTCCCTGAATCCGGCGGCGATCATCCCGGCGCGGAGTTCGGGCAGGCGCGGCTCGATGATCCCGGAGCAGATAAGACGCGCTCCCGGACGGAGAAAAGCCGGCAGATCGGGCGCCATCCGGAGAAGCACGTCCGCGACGATATTCGCGACGGCGAGATCGTAGCCGCCCTCCGGTCTTTCGACCGACGCGAGCAGATCGGACGCGCCGAACGATACGTTTTTCGCGCCGTTTTCTTCTGCGTTCTCTTTCGCCACGCGCACCGCCACCGGGTCGATATCGTACCCGCGGCAAAGCGACGCGCCGAGTTTTTCGGAGACGATCGCGAGGATCCCGCTCCCGGTCCCGACGTCCAGCACTTTTTCACCGCCCGCAATCGTTTCTTCGAGCAGAAGCACGGCGAGCCGCGTGGTCTCGTGCGTGCCCGCGCCGAACGCCATGCCGGGGTCCATTCTGACGACGATCTCGCCGCCCTTCGCCCGGTAGTTCTGCCAGGCGGGAACGATGGTCACGCGTCCGAGCGGGATCGGGTGGTAGTATTGCTTCCACGATTCCGCCCAATCCTCCTCGCGAAGCCCCTCGCATTCGTATTCCCACATGACCCCCGCAAACGAGAAACGCTCGCGGAGGAACGCGATATATTCGGAAAGGTTCTTTTCGCGGGCGACGAAGATCGAGACGGCGATCCTCGAAAGATCCGCGTTTTTGATGCTCTCGTCGACGAGGTCCCCGTACATCCCCGTTTCAAAGGGGAAATCGCTGTAATCCTCGATCATCAGCCCGTTGTCGAGCATCCCCATCACCGCCGTCACGGTATCGAGATCGTCCCGCGAGGCGCGCACGGTCAGTTTCGTCCACTCCGCCTGTTGTTCCATGTTCCCTCTTTTCAGCCCTTCGCCAGGGCGATATCGCGTTCGATCTGACGGTACAGTTCCTCCGGGGTATCGAACTTCTTTTCGTCGCGCAGGAACGCGAGCAGTTCGACCGAGACCGTCCGCCCGTACAGGTCGGCGCCGTCGTAGTCGAGGAGATAACTTTCGCAGTTGATCCCGGTCCCGCCGAACGTGGGTCTGGTGCCGACGTTTGTGACCGCGGGATATCCCGTTCCGTCGACCGCCACCCGCGAGCGGTAGACGCCCTTGCGGGGGATCGCGAGATGCGGCGCGAGCGGCAGATTGACGGTCGGGATGCCCTCGGTATGCCCGTACCCCCGCCCATGCTCCACCGTGCCCGAGATCGCGTAGGGACGCCCGAGCATCCGATTCGCGAGATCCGTCTCGCCCGCGGCGAGGGCGGACCGGATCGCGGAGGAACTGACGACCGCGCCGTCAAGCAGGGTCGAGGCGATGACCTCGGCTTCCCCGCCCGCTCCCCGCATCAGCCGTACCAGCGTTTCGCTGTCGCCCGAGGCGCGGGCGCCGAAGCGGAAATTGAAGCCGCAGACCGCGACCGAGACGTTGAGGCAGCCGACGAGGATCTCCGAAACGAATCTCTCGGGAGAAAGCCCCGACAAAGCCGGGAAGTCGGCGGCGTAGACCCGTTCGATCCCCGCCGCGCGGAAAAGTTCGAGTTTTTCAGAAAAGTCGGTCAGGCGCGCCGCGTCGGGTTTGAACGAGAGCGCGTCGTCCGAGAAGGTAAAGACCGAGGGGACCAGCCCCCGCGACCGGGCGATCTCCGCCACCCTGTCGAGCAGGCGGCGGTGTCCGATATGCACCCCGTCGAAAAAGCCGAGCGCCGCAACCGTCCGTCCCGATTCGGGGGGAGGACAGCCGGGCAGGATACGGATCAGTTTCATTTCGCCGTCCTCCTTTCCTTTCTTTTCGCCGTTCGTCCGACGAAACTCCGATGATATTATATCCTTTTTCCTCCCTCTTGTCAATCGGGCGCGGGCGATTCGCTCCGGCCCCCGAAAAAACGGCGGTTTTTCGTCGCTCTGCAAATTGACAAGAGAGAAAAGGAATAGTATAATAGATAAAGAAAGACGATGGGGCGCCGCCCCGAAGGAGGTTCCCGTGAAACTGAATTACAGGAGGACCGTGCTGGTCGGTTTCGCCTTTTTCCTGATCTGCCTGTTCTGGCAGGCGTACGACACGCTGATCCCGAAGATCCTGACCGACAAATTCGGTATGTCGCAGACGGCGTCGGGCGTGATCATGGCGCTCGACAATATCGTCGCGCTCTTTATGCTCCCGCTGTTCGGCGCCCTCTCGGACAAGTGCCGCTCGAAGATGGGACGGCGCACCCCGTTCATTCTGATCGGGACGGTCGTGGCGATCGCCCTGATCTTCCCGCTCTCGCTCTCCGACCGGATGCAGCTTCAGAATCTCTCGGACGCCGATCCCGCCGACAGAGAGGCGCAGCTGTCCGAGGTCTGGGACGCCGATCCCGAGATCAAGGATCCGAACGGATCGGGCAAGGTCCGTCTGCAACTCCTCTTTGAAACCAAAGAGGATTTCACGTCGATCCCCCTGACCGACGAGAACGGCGACCCCTCGGAGGGGCAGACCGACTTCGTGATCCCGGCGCGGCAGGCGTACGCCCGGATCGTGACCAAACAAAACCCCGCGCCGATGATCCTGTTTATGGGGGCTTTGATCCTGCTGCTTCTCTCGATGTCGATCTTCCGCTCCCCCGCCGTCGCCCTGATGCCCGACGTCACGATCAAGCCGCTCCGCTCGAAGGCGAACGCCGTCATCAACCTGATGGGCGCGATCGGCGGCATCCTGACCCTCGCGCTCGGATTGGTCCTCGGGACGGGCAAGCCCGAAAACGACCTGATGCACTACGGCACGTTCTTCTTCATCGTCGCGGCGCTGATGGCGGTCTCGCTCGCCGTCTTCCTCGCGTTCGTGCGCGAGCCGAGATACGTCCGCGAAATGGAGGAGGAAAGCCGTCGGCTCGGCATCTCGTCGGAGGTGGAAAGCGAACTTGACGAAGCCAAACGGGAGGCGGCGAAGCACGGCGGGACCGGGGCGCTTCTCCCCCTGCTCCTGATCCTTGCGTCGGTGGTCTTCTGGTACATGGGCTACAACGCCGTCACCAGCAAATATTCGGTCTACGCCGGGAAGATCCTGGGGCTCGACTACAACCTGACGCTGCTGCTCGCGCAGGGCGTGACCATCCTCGCGTTCCTGCCGATCGGGTTCCTCTCCGCGAAGGTCGGACGGAAACGGATGATCCTCGCGGGCGTGATCATGATGACCGTCGCCTTCTCGTTCTGCTCGTTTTTGCGGATGAACAGTCCGGCTCTGCTCGTCAACGTCCTGTTCTGCACCGCCGGGATCGGCTGGGCGGCGATCAACGTCAACAGTTTCCCGATGGTGGTCGAACTCTGCAACTCGGATAACGTCGGCAAATATACCGGCTACTACTACACCGCTTCGATGGCGGCGCAGACCCTGACCCCGATCCTTTCGGGATTCTTTATGGATCGGGTCGGGATGACCTCGCTCTTCCCCTACGCCTCGATCTGCATTTTCTGCGCCCTGATCACCATGATCTTCGTCCGGCGCGGCGATAACCGCGAAGTCCTGCCGCCGGTCGATAATACGGAGGAAACTTTATGACGCCCATTCAAATCGCCCTGATCTCGGTTTTCGGCGGGATCGCCCTGCTCTGCCTTTGCGGGTTTTTCCTGCACCGTTTTCTCACCGCTCCCGCCAAACCGCGGGAAGGGATCGAACGCTTCAAGGGGCTTGCCCTCGCGCACAGGGGGCTGCACAAGAACCCCGAAGTGCCCGAGAACTCGCTCCCCGCTTTCAAAGCCGCCGTCGAGGCGGGCTACGGCGTCGAACTCGACGTGCAGCTCTCGTCCGACGGGATCCCCGTGGTCTTTCACGACCAGACGCTGGACAGAGTTTGCGGGATCCCCGGCTCGACCCGGGACTATCCGCTTGAAAAACTGGCGACCACCCCCCTGTTCGGGCAGGAGGGGATCGGCGTCCCGACCTTCGCAGAGGTGCTGGAGGTGATCGGGGGACGCGTGCCGATCCTGGTCGAGATCAAGGGCGAGGATCCGGCGTATGATCTGACCTGCGCCAAAGCCGCCGAGCTGCTCGATCGGTACGACGGCGAATACTGGGTCGAATCTTTCAACCCGCTTGCCCTCGCGTGGTTCAGAAAGCACCGTCCGAACGTTCTGCGCGGGCAGCTCGCGATGGCGTACCTGCGTCAGGACAAGTACAAGGGGAAATTCAAGTATTTCGTCCTGCAGCACTTCCTTCTGAATTTCCGCGCCCGCCCCGACTTCATCGCCTACCGCATCGGGGATCGCGATGACCGCTCTTTCTTGCGGCTACGGCGCGTCTACGGCGTTCCGACCGTCTCCTGGACGGTGAAAACGAAGGACGACCTCGCCGCGTCTCCCGAGGCGTTTGACGGTCTGATCTTCGAGGGCGAGGGGCGCCCCGACGGGGAGAAGGCATGAATATCACCCTGACCGCGACCTGCCTGTTCGGGCTGGAACACCTTTTGGGCGAGGAGATCGAGGCGCTCGGATACGACCGGGTCGAGACCATCGACGGGCGGATCACCTACCGCGGGGACGAGGAGGCGATCGCCCTCTCGAACGTGTTTCTCCGCTACGCCGAGCGCGTGTTCATCAATCTCGGGCGTTTCCGTTCCGACACGTTCGACGACCTGTTCGAGGGGACCAAGGCGCTGCCGTGGGAGACCTGGATCGGGCGGGACGACGCCTTCCCGGTCAAGGGACACTCGATCAAGAGCAAACTCTTCTCGATCCCCGACTGTCAGCGAATCGTAAAGCGGGCGGTGGTCGACCGGCTCTCGTCGGTCTACGGGCTGACGCGTTTTCCCGAGACCGGCGTGACCTATCAGATCGAATTCTTCATCCTGAAGGATGAGGCGACCCTGATGATCGACACCTCGGGCGACCCCCTCCACAAGAGAGGGTACCGCCCCGAATCGAACGCCGCCCCCATCCGCGAGACCCTCGCCGCCGCCATCGCCGCGATCTCCCGTCCGCGGGAGGAGGTCTTGTTCTGGGATCCCATGTGCGGATCCGGCACCATCGCGATCGAAGCGGCGATGCAGATGAAGAAGATCGCCCCCGGCGCACGCCGCCGCTTCGCCGCCGAACGCTTCCCCGGCATCCCGAAGAGCGTCTGGCTCTCAGCGCGGGAAGAAGCGCGGGATTCGATCGTAGAGACCAAATTCGAGGTCTACGCCTCGGATATCGACCCCGCCGCCGTCGCTCTGACAAAAGAGAACGCCGAACGCGCCGGCGTCGCGGATCTGATCTCGGCGTTCGAAGCCGACGCGCGGGAGATCTCCGCCCCGGGACGGAGGGGGACCGTCGTCACCAATCCCCCGTACGGCGAACGGATGATGACCCTGCCCGAGGCCGAAACGCTCACCCGCGAACTGGGACGGCACTTCCGACTGCTCGCCCCGTGGCAGGTCTATATCATCTCGTCGCTCCCGAACTTCGAATCTTTCTACGGCAAACGCGCCGACAAGACGAGAAAACTCTATAACGGTATGATCCCCTGCGTCCTCTATCAGTATTTCAAGAACGATACGGGGAAACGCCCGCTTCGCTGAAAACCATCAAACCGAAACCTGACCGCGCCTAACGGCAAGGTCAAATCAAAAAGATCGCCGCCCGTTTACGGGCGGCGATCTCATAAATGTTTTGAGGGGAGCGTCATAACGTTCCGCGCAGCGGAATCGATAACTCGTTAAATATTAAAGCACTTTTTCAGCGCGTTGAACTCTCCGAGCGCAAGCAGCGTGATATCCTTCGACATCACGGTATCCGGGGTCACGACGGGATTGACCGCGCCCTTTTCCCGGATCGCGATGACGTTGACGCCGAACTTTCTGCGGATGTCGATCTCCGCGATGGTCTTCCCCAGCCATTCGCGGGGGACCGAGACCTCGAAGATCGCGCAGGGACCCTCGAGATTGATGTAATCGAGGACGTTGTCGGCGCTGTACCGGATCGCCGTCCATTCACCGAGCTGCTTTTCGGGATAGATGACCTCGTCCGCGCCGTTCCTCAGCAGGAACTTCGCCTGAACGTCCTGTTCGGCGCGCGCGACGACCTTCTTCGCCCCGAGTTCCTTGAGCAGACACGTCGTTTCGAGCGAACTCTGGAAATCGCCGCCGATCGTCACGATGCAGACGTCGTAATCCTTCACGCCGAGCGACTTCAAAAACGCCTCGCTCGTGCTGTTTCCGATCTGCGCGTTGGTCACGTAGTCCATCACCTCGTTGACCCGCTCCTCGTTGCTGTCGATCGCCATCACCTCGTGCCCGAGTTCGTTCAGTTTGCGGGCGATGTTCAGCCCGAAGCGTCCGAGTCCGACGAGCAGTATCGATTTCTGTTTCATAAAATTTCCTCCTTATCCCACGGAAACGACGTCCAGCGGCAGTTTCGCGACCTGTTTTCTGTTGCCGCCGAACGCGGCGTAGATCAGCGTAAGCCCGCCTACGCGTCCGAAAAACATACATACGATCAAAATGAGTTTGGATACGACCCCGATCTGTTGGGTGACCCCGAGCGAAAGCCCGACCGTACCGACGGCGGACGCCGATTCAAACAGGCACTCCCCGATCGGCAGACCCTCGACCGCGCTGATGATCATCCCGCTCGAAAGAAAGACCGTGACGTACATCAAAAGGATCGCGGCGGCGGTCTTGACGGTCGCGTCGTCGATCCGGCGCTTCATCAGTTCGGCGTTGTCCTTCTTGCGGAAGACCGCGATCGCGGAGGCGAACAGCACCGCAACGGTGGTCGTCTTCATACCTCCCGCGGTGGAGCCGGGAGAGCCGCCGATCAGCATAAGCACGATCAAGATCCCGCGCCCGACCCCGGAAAACGCGGCCAGGTCCAGCGTGTTGAAGCCCGCCGTCCGCGGCGTGACCGCCTGGAACAGCGACGCCGTCAGCCGGCGCCCGAAGGTGAGGTCGGAACACTCGAAGAAGAAGAAATACAGAGCGGGCAGAAGGATCAGGAAGCCCGAGACCGCAAAGACGATCTTGCTCTGGGTCTTATACTTCCGGAACCGCCATTTGTTCGTGATGACGTCCTCCCAGACGAGGAACCCGATCCCGCCGATGACGATCAGGAGCATCACCGTGATATTGATGACCGGGTGCGCCGCGTAACCCGTCAGAGACGAGAACTGTCCGGTCTTCTCCCCCATCACGTCGAATCCCGCGTTGCAGAACGCCGAGACCGCGTGGAAGATCGCCATCCAGATCCCCGCGGCGCCGTAGTCGACGCAGAAGAACGGAAGCATGATCACAGCCCCGATCCCCTCGATCAGAAAGCACCCCTTGACGATGAATCCGGTCAGATGTACGATCCCGCCGACGCTGGGCGCGGAGAGAGCGTTCTTGATGGTCTCCCGGCTGAAAATGCCGATCTTTCGCCCCGAAAGAGCCGCAAGAGACGCGGCGATGGTCACCACTCCGATCCCGCCGATCTGGATGAGGCAGAGGATCACGATCTGTCCGAACATCGTCCATCCCGTCGCGGTGTCGAGTACGACCAGCCCGGTCACGCAGACGGCGGACGTGGAGGTGAACAGCGCGTCGAGGAAGGGGGTCCAGCCCCCCGCTTTCGACGCGAACGGGAGCGTGAGCAGAAGCGTCCCGAACAGGATGACCGCCGTAAAGCCCAGAATGATGATCTGGAACGGGGATAGTTTTCTGTTGACTTTTTCCATCGGGACCTCCTTTCTCTTGCTTTGGATCGTCCTTCCGTTACTCGATCACGGTAACGGCGACGAGATTGGTCAGAACTTTGTTGTACTGGACCGCCTGGCGGAAGAAGTTTTCACCGTATTTCGCCATGACCTCGGCGGTCGTGACGCCCTCCGACGAGGCGTAGTAGGCGAGCTGATCCGGGAGTTCGGATGCGTACTCGTCTTCGGTCATCTCCCATCCTTCCTGTTCCGCGATATAATAGATGATGAGTTTCTGCTTGACCGTGTGCGGCACGACCTCTTTTTTCAGGTATTCGTGCACGTTGTCGTAAACCGTGCCGTCCAGTTCGTAATACGCGTATCCGAAATCCTCGACCGAGTCGAAGGGATTGACGCCGTACTCCTCCTCGAGGCGCGCGCCGTAGTATTCGTAGAGCCGTTCGAGCTGTTTTTCCTGCGCCTTCGTCTCCTCGCGGAGCGCGGCGGCGGGATATTTCCTGACGCAGTCGAGAGAATCGAAGCGGCGCCAGAGTTCCTCCTCGATCGTCGCCTGCCATTCCCGGCGGGACTCGTTCAAAAGCACCTGATAGACGTAGTCGCGGAACTCTCCGTCGAGATCCCCGCCCTCCGAAAGTTTGAATTCGGGGAGGTTCTCCCGCAGCAGTTCCTCGGTGATCTCGGGGACGGAATAGACGTCGACCGTTTGGATCGCGTACTGCAGGACCGCGTGCTTGCCGGCGAGAACGTCGTCGAAATAATCGGCTTCGATATCGGCTTCGATCCGTCCGAGGATCTCGCCGCGGGAAACGGATACGACCGCGCCCGCCATAGCGAGCGTCTCGTTTTCCCCGTCGCCGTCCCAGTCATAGACCAGCGGCTCTCCCGTCTCCATCCCGCAGTCGAAGTCGTCCCCCGGATAAAGCCCCGCGAACGCGGCGGCGGCGACGGCGTTCTCCGAAAGGTCGAGCCGCGCGGCGCGGGTGGTCCCCGAAGCGACGTTTTCGCCGTCGGTATACCGGTAGGAGAGATCCAGATAGATCACGTCGTTTGCCCCGACGGTCTGCTCCGTGTCGGTCGTCGGCGCGTAATGCGTCTCGATCGCGGCGTGGTCGAGCAGGGCGTTTTCAAACGCTTTCGGCAGGATCTCGCCGCCGAGGACGAAGCCGTGGGGCGCGTCGTCGGTCATATTGGAGAAATCCTCCGGGGGCAGGAAACCGCCTCCCTCTCCCTCGACCGTGATGTGATAGTAGAGATTTACGGTGTCGCCCCACCCGGCGTGGACGGTCAGTTCCCCCTCCGACACGAGCGTCCGGAGTTCGAGCCGGAAGGTGCGGATCTCGAGGTCGATATCCTCGTCGGTCACCTCTTTTGCGGCAGGGATCGAAACGGATACCCCGTAATAGTCCTCCCGCGCCATTTTGACGTATTTCGACATCCTGCTCTTTTCGTAGGAGAAGCCGCAGGACGCGAGAAGGAACAGCAGGGCGAAAACGAGCGTGAAGGAAAAGACCCGGATCGCGCGTCTGTTTCTCATATCGTCTCGCCTTCCTTTTCTTTTTCGGATCCCGCCGACGGTTTGAACTTGTCGGCTTCGGAGGTCGCCAACAGGTCGCAGCGTTCGTTTTCGGGATGTCCGTCGTGTCCCTTGACCCAGACGAGATCGACCCGATGGATCCCGAGCAGATCCGAAAGTTTTTCCCACAGATCGGGGTTCTTGACCGTCCCATGCGATTTCAGGCGCCAGTTCTTCCGCTTCCATTCGTCGAGCCAGCCCAGCGTCACCGCGTCGACGAGGTACTTGGAATCCGACGTCAGCGTGACTTCACACGGCTCTTTCAGGGCGGACAGTCCCTCGATCGCGGCGGTCAGTTCCATCCGGTTGTTGGTGGTACACGCCTCCCCGCCCGAGAGTTCCCGGCGGTATTTTCCGTAAACGAGGATGCAGCCCCAGCCGCCGGGGCCGGGATTTCCCCGGCAAGCCCCGTCGGTATACAGTTCCACCTTTTTCATTTACCGTCGGTCCCTCCTTTTTTGAAAAAGAGACCGTACCGCGCACACCGCGCGGCGAAAACTTTGTTTCCTTTCCCTCGCGTCGTGGGTCGGTACGGTCTTGTCAACGGGAAGTCGGATCAGGGATTCGCCCCTTCGCTCTCCCACTGCACGTTGGCGTTGTCGTAGATATACTTCATCACGTTATCGAACATGATGGACTCGCGGATCGCGGAGTCGGGCAGAAGCGTCTTCGACAGCCCGTAGTAGTAGTACATATACATCAGGCTCCGCGCGGACTCGAACTCGGCTTCGTCGACCTTAACGGCGTCGCCAAACTTGTCGTACAGCGCGTACATCAGGAGCTTGTTGGTCACGATCTCGGTCACGGCGGCGTCGATGCATTCGCCGTAGCTCTTGCCCTCCTCGACCGCCTTCTTGTACGCGGCGTTGGTGTCAAGCCCGACCGATTCGATCACCGAGTCGCTCTTGTAGCACGCCGCCATAAACTTCCGGTAGCTTCCGTACTGCGTGCGGTAGGAGATCGTCTTGCCCGCCTCGTTCTCGAAGGTGCCGTTGTTGAAGACGTACTTGAACATGGATTCGACGTCCTTCCGGGTGAGCTTCACGGCGCGTTTCGGAGCGTTGACCGCGGTCACCTGCTCCTTGATCTTCTCCCACATCGGCTTGGCGGCGGCGTTCATCCGCTTGGCGTCGTACGAATCGATCAGCTGCTTTTCGACGTAGTCGACGTACTGACCCTTCAGATACTCGACGTAATCGTCGTGGGTCTTGCCCTCGTTCTCGGCAAGCCAGTCGGTTTCGGTCTTGACGTTCTCTTTATAGTACGAGGTCTCGTCGAATTTGAGTTTGGAGATCACGACGTTGATCTGCTCCGAACTCTCGTCGGAGGGATCGGCGGGATAGGTCTTGCCGAGGTCCGGAACGTCGTTGAATTTGGCGATCACGACGTGGAACGTGACGTCCTTGCCCGCGAGAGCGTTGCCCTCGAGGTCCTTGTCGGTCGCGTCGGCGGCGAACGTGTAGGGGATCTCGATCGCGTCGAAGGCGTCGATAACGCGGTTGACGGTGACGGTGTACTCGTAGCAGAACTTAACGACGCCCTCTTCACCGCCGAGGTCGACCTCGACGTTGTCGAAGGTCAGCGTGCCGAGCGAGCCCGCCTTCTTCCCGACGATCTGATCCTTGAAGCCGTCGGGGAAATAGTCGGGGACGTTTGCAAGGTCGAGACGGAGCTCGGTGGTCACGCGGTTCGTGTTCGCGTCGACCGTCGAGTTGGTCTGCTTCGTGCTTTCGTCCTTGGTCACGCCGTCCTCCTGATAGCGGTAGCGGACCCAGGTGTAGTTGATATACGCGATATCGTCGGCGTCGATCACGGTTTCGTCGCCTTCCGCCCCCGTCGCCTTCAGCTTGTAAGCGTCGGGGTTGGGGCTCTTCCCTTTCAGAGAGTTGGCGAAATACTCGGACGCCGATCCGCTCTCCACGTAGAGCGGGACGGGATTCTCCTTATCCATACGCGAGCCGGCGACGAAGATATGCGTCACGCTGCCCTCGTCGACGTAACTCCCGTAGAAGTTGACGAACACCTCGTCGTAGGTCCCGATCACCGCCGCCGTGTCGGTCACGTTCTTGTCGTCGTCGGTCATCAGCGCCCGCAGATTGGCGGCGACCTGCTTCTGCACGTCCTCGTCGGTCACCGCGGCGATCTCACAGTCGTCCGCCTCGAACGAAAGACCCATGACGTCCCCGATCGTGATATACTTCGAGTAATCCTTGATCTTCGCGTAGTTGTAATTCTTCCCTACCTTATTATAGACAGCGAAGAAAATTGCGCCGGCGATCATCAGCAGCGCGAGTGCGATACAGACAATCTTTTTCGTTTTCGTCATAAACTGTAAACCCCTTGATGTGGATAATTTGGCTATTGTACTTCAATATTATATCACACTTTTTTCAAAATGCAATCTTTTTTTGTTTTTTCCCGGACTTTTTTTCCCCGACCCGGAAAAAGGCGCCGTACGGCGGGGAAAAATCAGTTCGGTTCGGGCAGATAGGACCAGTCGTAACGCACCGATCCGCCCGCGACGATCGTTCTGACCGCCGTGACCATATTCTTGATCTCGCCCATATTCAGATAGAACTCGCGGCTGACGATCCCGGCGGCGGCGTCCTTGAACGAGAGCAGGTAGCGCCCGTCCGAATAGGGATAGAACGCGAGCGTGAACACGCGCCCGTCGACCAGCGTGAGCCGGATCGTGAAGACCGCGCGATCCTGCGCCGCCGCGGCGTCGTCCGAGAGAACGAAATTGCCCTCCCCGTCCTTTTCGAGAAGATCCGCGATCCGCGCCCGTTCCGCGTCGGAAAGTTCGCTCTCCGCGACCGCGCCGGTGTACTTCGAGGTGTAGATCAGCGTGATCAGTTTGGTGAAGTTGGCGACCCCCTCGTAGTAGGTCCCGGAGAACTCGAGTTCCGCGCCGCCGCGTTGGTTCGAATAGTGGTCGTCCAGCCCGATCGCGCCTTCGTTCGACACGATCCGCACCGACCAGAAATCGTCGTTGATCTTCGAGAGCTGCATCCCGTAGTCGGTCCGGTAGTACGCCCTCCCCGTCGCGTTGCGGGCGGCGTAATTCCGATTGTCGGGCTCGACGTTTTTGGCGTCGGTCACGACGATCTCGTAAGTCGGGAACGCCCCGGGAACGTACGCGACGTAGATCCGGCTCGTCACGTCGGCGTCGTCGGTCGAGGTATAATAGGCGGGATTGACCGAAACGGCGAAGCCGTGGGTCTCTTTCAGGTCGTTATAGTTGATCCGGAACGTGATATCGCGGATGTCGGTCAGATCGAGCAGGAGCAGATCGTCGTCGACCCACGCGTCGGCAAAGGTCCAGTCGACGAAACCGAAATCCTTGTCGGAAACGTTTGCGCGGACGACGATCCCGTACAGATCCGACGCGACGTAGTAGTAGTCGCCCGACGCGTCGCTCTTCCGTTCGCTGAGATAGAGCCGGAAGCCGACCCGCGAGCCGATCCCGACGTCCATCGAGGTCCCGTCGCGGTAGGCAAGGCCCAGCGGCATCTCGAAGTAGACGACGTGCGCCCCCAGCCCGTAGCGGTCGAAGTTGTCTTTGGTCAGCCCGACGGCGACGGTCTCGCTCCCCTTCGCCTCTCCGAACACGTTCTGCAGAACGTTCATCAGGTTGGTGTTGTTGACCGAGTAGATCCTGCGATTCGCGGGAGATACGATCTCGTAGGCGCTCCCGCCGTAGAAGATGTTGCGTTCGGTGTCGTTGACGTACCGGACGCCGATCTCCTCTTCGTTTCCGAAGATCCCCTCGATCTTGAAATCGCGGTAGACGAGATAGGACGTGAACGGATCGGCGGGCAGAGCGACCGACGCCGTGATCCCCTGCCGATACCCGAGCGTCAGTTTGCCCGACGCGTAGTCCGACGAGACGATCGCCGCCGCCATCATATTCTCCGCCAGCGTAGCGTTTCCTCCGTCGAGGCAGAGCATAGTCCGCTCGACCGCGAGCACGCCGTCGCGTTTCACCGAATAGGAGACCAAGACGTAGCCGCGCGAGCCCGACGTCGGGAAGTTCGCCGTCTGGGTCGAAAGTTTATCGGAACCGTTCCATACGACCCGCCCGCTCGTGAAGGACGAATTGCGGGCGTACGCCTGGATCGATTCGACCCGGTAGACCGCAGTCTCGAAAACGGGCGCGCCCGAAAAGTCGACCGAAGCCGAGGAAAGCGGAGTTCTTCCGTTGCCCGCCCCGATCTCGAGCCCGACGATCGCGTTCACCAAAGCCGCGGGCGCGGAAGCGAGGTCGATCGCCCCGGTCGCCGCCTCGCCGTCCGAGGTGTAGGCGCAGATCGCGATATCCCCCGCCTGTACGACCGTGCCGTTCTGATCGAGGTATTCCCCGCCGCGGATGACGGCGCCGACGGCGAAGATCGCGTAGGCGGAGGTCTTATCCGGGCGCAGCGTCCGATGGGGCTCGGAGGCAGTCCCGTAAAGCAGCGGGAGGGTATCTCCGACCGACGCGCCGGACGAGGTCAGGGCGGCGATCAGGTTCTCGGGCAGGTCTCCCGTCCCGAGAGCGAGCGCGCCCGTCTTGTCGGCGGCGATACCGTCGCGGAGCGCGTAAGAGGACGTAAAGAGGACCGTGTCGGTCGGGGCGATCCCCGTATCCTTCGATCCCGTTCCCCCGAAAAGGCGGAAGGAGGTGGTGTAGAGCGGCGCGCTCTCGTGTTCCCCGGTCTGCACCAGACGCGGATGGATATAGTAGGAGAGCGACTGATACACGATCTTCCCGATGGTGGCGGTGCCGGTCGAATAGACCACGTCGCGCCCCTCGAGCCGGAGATAGTACCCGCTCTCGTCGGGGAGCATATCGCCGACGAACACCCGGATCACGTCGGGGGACGGCACGCCGTCGAGCGTTACGCCCGAAACGTCGGCGGTCGGCGTGTTTTCGTAATCGTAGCCGGACGCCCGGAGCGCCAACGCGTCGTAGTAGCGCGGGCTCTCCTTGTTCCCGTCGGTGCAGTAGAGATTCCCGTCGTCGTCGCAGTACAGCAGGTTCTTGCGATCGTCGCGCATCAGCGGGGTGATCTCGTATCCCACCGGATGATCCGAGTCTGCAAGCCCGTAACGGTGCAGGATCGTCTGATATTCTTCGTCAGTTGGCGCGGGGTCGGCGTCGGCGCGGATATAGACCCGGTCCTTGAACACGACGCAGCCCGATCCCGTGATCAGCGCGGGGATCTTCGACGTCTCGTCGTAGAGCGTCGTATAGTCGAAGTTCGCCGTCATCCGGGCGAGTTCGGGATAGAAGAGCGTGCGGTCGGGCGCCCCGTCTCCGTCGGCGTCCTCGCCGCTCTCGGTCCACATCAGAAAATAGTTCTTCCCGCCTGCAAGGTAGTGCGTGAACCCGTAGGTCTCCCCGCCGTTCAGGATCCGGATCTCGTAGAGGTCCTCCCTGTCGACCTGCCGGAACATCACGGGGATCTGGTCGCTCTCGTTGTTGTTCAGCCGGAAATAGGACTCGCCCTCGAGCAGCGGGACCGGCTCCGCCTTCGCGTTGTTCGTGCGGTTGACGATCGGGCGCACGACGGCAAAGTAGAGAACGGTCAGAACGACCGCCGCGGCGAGGAGGATCAGAAGGATCAGTTTTCTTTTTTTCATCTTATCCCTTCCTTTCTTCCGTCACAGGATCCGGCGGCGGCGCCAGAGAACGACGCCCGCGACCGACGCTGCGAGCGCCGGGACGAATACGAAGATCGAGATCCTGACCAGATCGCCCCGCGTGAAGGCGGCGCAGGATTTCCGCGAGCCCGAATCGGTGTACGCGGCGGCGGAGAGTTTGCTCGTCACCAGTTTCTTGCCGCCCATATTCTCGGAGTTGAAACTCTCGGAGCCGAGCGCAAGGTCGGCGTACTCGTCGGTGCGCGCCAGATAGCGGACCAGCGAGAAGAAGACGTCGGCGTTCCCGTAGGCGGGATTTTCGAGATTCTCCTTCGAGATGATATCGGACGAAGCGGAGGCGAAAACGTAGGAATAGAATTTTTCAAGCGAGTAGGAATCGCTCCAGTAGCGGGTCGAGATCGCCGCGACCGCGTAGCGCTGATCGTCGTCCGAAACGAGCCCGCCGCCGTCGATCGCGTAAAGCGCCGAGCCGTAGTCGTGCGGATCGTTCGGATCCTTCGTCGGCGCGTAGAGGAAATCGGCGTACAGCCGCTTGCCGAGGAAGTTGCCCGAGAGTTCCCCCTCGCTCTCCTTCCACGCGAGTTTGACCGCGCCGCTCCCGCGCGCCACGACGTCGGGAGAGGATACGACCGACGCCAGCGTTTTGTAGATCGAGTAGGCGACGGTGGCTTCGTCCTTGTTGTAAACGCCGCGGACGAGGTCGGTGGTCTCTCCGGTCTTGAGTTTGCGCCCGACCGTCGCGCCGTCGATATAGGAGATGCCCCACTTTTCGCAGAACTGTTCGAGGTTCAGAAGCGAAACGTCGGGATCCTTGAAGAACATGATCGCGCCGTTCCCCTCCGAGATATACCGGTCGAGCACCTCGGCTTCGGTGCGGTCGGAGAAGGAATACAGATCCCCCCCTCCGAGGTCGGTCTGCGGACGGTTGACGATCAGCACCGCGCAGTCGTCCGGCACGGTCCGCTTTCCGGTCAGATCGAGATAATCGACCGTCAGTCCCGCTTTCAGAAGCAGGTTGTAGAACGCGGAAAGATCCTCGTCCTGTCCCGCGCCCGCGCGCAGTTCGGCGTGGACTTCGTCGTCCGGGGCGTAGTAGCGCTCGCCGTGATTGATGAGGAAGTACGCCTTGGGGGACGCGATCGCGGAGAGCGAGAAGAAGGCGGTCGCCATCTTGTATTCCCCGTTGAAGGAGTAGAGCCCCGACGAGTTCCCGTCCGAATCGGTGCCGGAGATCCAGAACTGCGACGCCGTATAGATGCGGAACTGATCTCCGCAGCTGACGATCACGCTCGACGCGGGGATCGAGGACGACGAGACCGCCCGATAGCGGTCGACCGCCGTCGGGTTCAGGGTCACGTTGCAGGTCTTGACCGTGATGTTATCGAAGCGCTGTTCGAGCTCCTTCGCCATCACGTAGACGTAGCGCGTCATATAGCCGCTCATCAGGTGGTCGGGATCGTCGCAGAAGGTGATCGTGATGTCGCGCTCGATCTTCGAGCATTCCGCGATCATCAGATCCGAGAGCGAATACAGTCCTTCCGGCGTCAGATCGAGCCAGAGCGAGTGGGACGAGACCAGCCCGGCGAGTCCGACCGAGAGAACGACCAGAAGCGCCGCGAGTACGATCACCGCGGGCGTCAGCCATTTCTGGAATCGGGCGGACAGGCGTTTGGGTCGGGTGTTGTTCATCTGGGATTGCGTCCTTTCTCCCCGGAGGATGCGCCGGGGGAAGTTAAACGGTCAGCGGTTCTTCCGCTTGATCCGAACGACCGCGCCGACCGTCACGACGGCGGCGGGGATAACGGCGAACAGGATCGCCAGGGTGAGTCGGATGGTCCCGCGGGTCACGCCCTCGAGTTTTTGGGTCTCGATCAGCATAACGGTCGTCCCGAGCGGGACGCGGGCGCCGTCGGAATACTCCAGAACGGCGTAGATGAAATCGGCGTTGGCGTAGCCGTTGGTGCGGATGGCGTCGGACGAGGTCATATAGACGCTCGAGACCAGGAACACGCCCGATCCGTTCTCTTTTCTCGCGTACGCCGCGACCGCGTAGCCGCCGTCCGAATCGGTCTTTTCGCCGTCCGTCCAGATCGAGGCGGTCCGTCCGACCGAAAGCACCGGCTCCGCCGAAACTCCGTCGGGGGCGTCAAGTTCGATCGCCGCGGCGCGTTTCAAAACCACGTCGGCGTCCGAAAACGCCCGGATCCGTTCGCGGATCGCGTCGCCGGGCGCGCTCGAAGAAAACGAGGTCGACACCGCGTAGCCGTCCGGGGTCAGCGAGTTGATCATATCGCGCACCGTTCCCTCGCGGCGCGAGAGCCCCCACCCCTCGAGGTAGGCGTTCAGGTGCGGCAGGTCGGTGATCAGCGGGTCGAGAATGGCGAAGACCGTTCCCCCCGCCTCGGCAAATTCGTTCAGCCGTTCGATCTCCGAAACGATCCCGGACCCCGCGGCGCCGGTCTCAAAGTCGTAGCGCGGATCGGACACGATCAGAAGCGTGGTCCCCTCCGGGATCTCCTCTTTGGCGAGGTCCGCCGTCGCGATCGCGTACCCGGCGCAGATCAGGATGTTGTAGAGCAGTTCGCTCGAGGTCTCGCCGTGCCCCTGCGTGAAGCAGGCGACGGGACGCTCGTCCGCCATCGTCCGATGGATCAGCGCGGACATCACCCGTTCCCCGTCGTAGCCGGTAATATACTGTCGGCTGTCGAGGATGAAGAAGGCGGGAAGGTTCGCGACGGTGAAGTCGTTGCCCCCCAGATCGAACACGACGCTGTTCTTGGTCACGTTGTTCTTCTTGATCTTGTTCCCGTTCTCGTCGAGTTCGGGCGCCGCGCCGTACTTATAGCGCGATACCTCGTCGGGGTTGACGACGATATTGATGAAATCGACCGAGATAAAGTCGTATTTCGCGGCGAACTGGCGCGCGGTCTCCAGCACCAGCCGGTACGCCGAGTCGCCCTCCAGGTCCTCCTCGTTCATACAGAAGCGGATCTTGAGTTCCCGCCCCCGATCGAGGTCGGAGAAGAAGATCTCGGAGGAATCCCCGATCGTATGCTCGTAATGGGGCGCGGTGTAGAGATACCACGAATATTTCGCCCCCAAAGCGTAGACGATGACGTTCAGGATCACGAGCAGCGCGATCACGACGATCACCGTCGCGGCGCCGATCCCGCCCCGCCCTCCGGCGCGGCGGACAAGACCCTTCGCCGTTTCTTTCAATCGGCTCATAATTCCCCCTTACCGATAGCGGCGGCGGTCGTACACCCGTCCGGTCAGAAGCAGGAATACCGCCATCACCGACAGATAGTAGAGGAGCGCCGAGAAGTCGAACGCGCCCTGCGTGAAGTTGCTGAAGCGACTGAAGATCGAGACGCCCGAAAGGACGAACCGGATCCAGTAGACCGGGATGAAACTGTTGAGCTTAGGGACGGCGAAGAACGTCAGGATGATCCCGACCGTGCCGATCGCCGCCGCGAGCTGATTCTCGGTCAGAGCCGAAACGAACAGCCCGATCGCGATGAACGCCCCGCCGACCAGCAGGATGGCGATCAGATTGCCGAACACCGTCGCCGCGCGCACCGTCGCGTATTTCGCGAGCAGAAGGAACGAACAGGAGCAGAGGACGGTGCAGGACGAGAAGATGGTCATGGCGGCAAGGAACTTCGCGATCACCATCGCGGGGATCGAGACCGGCGCCGTCAGCAGCAGCTGTTCGGTGCGGAGCTTGCGTTCCTCGCTGAAGGACTTCATCGTCAAGATCGGCAGAAGGATGACGAAGAAGATCAGCATAGACGAATAGTAGTTCGCGGGATTCGCCGTTCCCGCGTAGAGGGTCGTGTAGACGAAGACGCCCCCCGACACGGCGAAGAAAAGCGCGATGAAAGCGTACCCGATCGCGGAGGTCAGGTAGGCGTGCAGTTCCCGTTTATAGATGGCAGACATTGTCGATTTCCCTCCCCCTCCCGGAGGAGCCCTTTCTTTGGTTTCGCCGCGTTATTTCCGGTCGATCTCTTTGTCCGAACGGTCGACCAGCCGGATGAAGATGCTTTCGAGGTCGTCCCCGACCGCTCCGAGCGAAAGGATCGGCCAGCCGTTCTCGGCGCAGACCCGGAAGACCCCGCGCCGGACGTCGACGCCGCGTTTCCCCTCGACGAGGTAGCGGAAGGCGTCGCCCTCGCGCTCGTTCATCGGGGTCACCGAGGCGACGCCCTGCACGCCCTTCAGCCCGTCGAGGACGGCGTTCTTGTCACCGACGATCGCGTAGCGGAAATGGGTGTTGTCCTCGATCACGCGGGCAAGGTCCTCGGCGCGTTCGTTGGCGATGATGCGCCCGTGGTTGATGATGATGATGCGTTCGCAGACCGACTGCACCTCCGCGAGAATGTGGGTCGAGAGGATGACGGTATGCGTGCGCCCGAGATTGCGGATCAGATTCCTGATCTCAAGGATCTGCTTGGGGTCCAGCCCGACCGTCGGCTCGTCGAAGATGATGACCTTCGGGTCCCCGATCAGCGCCTGCGCGATCCCGACCCGCTGCCGGTACCCCTTCGAGAGGTTGCGGATCAGCCGCCCTTTGACGTCGGTGATCTTGACCGCCGCCATCACGTCCGCAAGATGCTGTTCCCGCGGGAAACCGCATCCCTTCAGTTCGTAGACGAAGCGCAGATACTCGGTCACCGTCATATCGGGATAGACCGGGGGCTGTTCGGGCAGATACCCGATCATCCGTTTCGCCTCGATCGGGTTTTCGAGGATGTCCACCCCGCCGATCTCCGCTTTTCCGGAGGTCGTCGACAGATAGCCGGTCAGAATGTTCATCGCCGTACTCTTACCCGCTCCGTTCGGACCGAGCAGACCGACGATCTCGCCCTCTCCGATCTCGAAACTCACGTCGTCGAGAGCGAACGCGGCGCCGCCGTAGCGTTTGACGAGATGCTCTACCTTGATCATCGCGGTCCCCTTCTTCTCGTTTTCGGGTTTGTCCGTTTGGCTCATATCGTTTCCTTTCTTCCCCGCCGGACTCCCTCTTTTCGCCCGGACGGAGCGGAGAACGGGACGGGCGGTTTCCCTCCCGTCCCGCGTTGTCGTCAAATGGTTATCCTTCGATTGATTATTATAACATAGCTTTGTAAATAAATTGTGAACGTCCGCAAAACAAAACGAAAAAGCGGGCGATTTATGCGGGAGCCGCCCCGTTTTCGCACCCGAACGGTATAATCGGCGCCGTCCTCTTGCAATTTCCGTGTTTTTCCTGTATACTGGTTTCGGAGGGCGACCTTCGGGAGATCCCGCCCTCCCGAACCAAGAAAGGACGGAACGGATATGCGGATCGAAAACACGGAATACGGTTTCTCCTTCGTCGTGCCCGACGATTACGCGGAGATCCCGAAAGAGGATTACGGGAAGTACGATATCGACGGCGACACGCTTCACGTTTTCGTGAAATACGAGGATGGGACGCCCCGCACGATCTCCCTGTCCCCGGACGACGTCGCGGAGAACGAGGAGGAGTATCTCGAACTCGTCGCCCTGAACGAGAAAAACATGAAAAGGTTGGGGTTGAAAATCGACGAGCGCACTTTCAAGACCGACGGGCGCGCCCGGGTGGACACGCTCTACTCGAGTTTCCGCGGGCTTCGTTTCGTGACGCGGTTCACCGTCGTCAAAAAGGAGCGGATGATCGCCTGCAGCGTCGAGATCGGCGGGAAAGGCGACGAATACGATTCGATCCTCGCCGCTCTCTTTGATTCGATCGAAGATATCTGATCTAAAACAAAACGCCCCCCGCGAAACGGGGGGCGTTTTGTATTTTTGTTTGTTTTTCGGTTGGTTCCGCGCGCGCCTTTACTGCGGAGTGAGCGATACCGTTCCCGCCGGGGCGGTAAAGACGAGCAGTCCGCCGTCCTCCGTCGCGGCGACGGTTTGGGTCCCGCCGCTCGACGAGACAGTCCAATTCCCCGCCTTGACGCCCGAGACGTAGTAGGTCAGGTCGCCCGATCCCGGGGCGGTGAAGGTGAGCGCGTTCGAGCGTCTTTCCGCCGCGTTGACGAACACGGCGGCGACCTTGCCGATCACGGAGCCGGTGATTAGGGTGTTCGAGAACGCGGTCGCGGTCTGTCCCTCCGGCGTCTTGTTCTTGTCGCAGACGTACATCACGTTCAGCATCACGTCGTTTTCGTTCCCGGCGACGGTCTTGATCTCCGCGCGTCCCCAGTAGCCGTCGTCCTCGCCTTTCAACGTGTTGATCTGCGAGCCGCCGACGTCGTAGTTGTGCCCCGCGCCTCCGACCTTCGAGACCGTGGTATTGCCGACGACGTTCTGGAGCACCAGTTTTCCGTCCCCGTTGACGACGGTGACGGTCTTGCCCGAGATCGTCGGTTCGTTGATCGTGTGCAGCAGGAAGACCTTCTGATACGAACTGTCGCTCGCGGTGATATTGTCGTAGACGAAGAAGTACATCGGCACGGAGGCGTTCCCGGTATCGTAGACCGCGAGCATCCGCCTGTCGAGCCGGGTGACGGTCGAGGCGTACGCCTTCGCGATATCGCCCGCGATGTAGGCGTACTTCGGCTTCGTCTTCGCCTCGTCGAGATACGCGCCCGCGTGCCCCGTGGTGGTCCCGAACTGATACTGGCTGTTGGTCCACGCCCGGTCGTAGCTTGCGGGCTCCAGCGATTTCATTTCGGGCGGCCGTCTCTGCTGGATCAGGTTCGATCCCTTCTGCAGAACGATCGAGTTGTGCGCGATGGTCGACTTGTGATAATTCAGATGGTGATTCGAGTCGTACTTGTCGTAGAAGCCCGAGTCGCCCGCGAGCAGTCCCTTGTAGTAGATCTGGAACGCGCCCGAGTCGGCGTGATCGTGGTTTGCGTTGTTGTGGTTCCCGATCTTCATCAAAACCGTCGCGCCGGTGTTGGTCCAGTTGCTGTGCGCGATCACCTGCCCGAGCCAGCCGCCGTTGTAGAGGATCAGGTCCAGCCCGTCGTAGCGCGTAGCCGCCTTGCCCTCGACGCCGCTCGATTTCAGGATCATAATATACGGTTTTTCGATATAGGAGTAGCTTGCGAAATCCGCCCAACTCATCGCCGTCGGATCGTCGAAAAGATACGCGGAGATCAGGGCGGCGGTCGCGAACTGCCTCATATTCTCGACGCCGTCCCTCGCCTCGTCGTCGCCCTCCTCAAAGAAGCGATTGGCGCCGTCGACGACGTACGAGTAGACCGTGTGCATCACCTGTTTCATCCCGTCGGCGTCGTAGGGCATATCCCCGGTCGCGGACTTGAGCAGCCACGCGCTCCAGAGGTCGGCGGCGAAACGGAGAGACAGGTAGACCGAAACGCCCTGCGGATAATAGCCCGCCTCGTAATAGAGATCGCGGACCGGAACGTATTCCTGATAGATCCGTCCGCCGATGAACTGATACCACGTCGGTTCCTCGTCGTAGATGGCGAGCGCGAAGGAGAGATAGTCGCGCAGGATCTGGCGCTCGGCGCCGTGACCCGTGATCGCCCATTGTCCAGACGGCGGGAAGCCGACCTCCATGTGGGAGTCGTTTACGACCTTATGCTCGACGCCCGAGATGAACTGCGTCTTGTCGGTCGCGGTGAGCAGATCGTAGCACCAGTCGTAAACCACCGCCGTAGCGAACATGATCTCGCCGTATTTGCGGCAGGGATCGCCGCTGCTCCCGACCGAGGTACAGGTGGTCAGAAACTCCTTCATCAGCCGGATCGCGTCGTAGCCGTAGAGTTTGACGCCGGTCATCTGGTACAGAAACGCCTTCGCCCGCGCACAGTTGAGCACCCCGGCGCTGTATTCGGTGACCTTCCCGGACGCGTAAGCGTTCGCCACTTCGATAAGCGACGTCACGGTGGCGGCGTTCGCGGGATCCTGCAGCGCAGCGCGCACCTGTCTGATCGTGGTCTTGTTCATAAAGATCCGCGGATGCTCGCCCGCCGTCGGATACGCTCCGGGGGCGGAATACTTGTCGGTCGACATCTTGGTATGCTCCCTGCCGCCGAAGGATTCGGTCTTGAAAGCGCCGATCGCCGTCGTCGCGGCGTTGAGTTTGGAACTGTACTCCTCGTAGGTCATTTCGTCCTCCACGCGGCTGACGGCGCCGCAGATCGAGCAGATCCCGGCGCGCTGACCCGCGGAATTCTCGGTCGGCGCGACGACGAGATAGCCGTCGGTGAATTTGTGCATCCCGTTGGTGGGGATCGCCGCGGTCTTCTTGGCATTGCAAACGGTACAGGTATACATCCGCATCCCGGTATGGGTGCAGTCCGCGGCGTCGACCACCCGTCCGTCGTTCCAGGTATGCCCGTCGGTCTCCTCGGTCTTGGTTTCACCGCAGACGGTGCAGGTATAGAGGATCTCGCCTTTTGTCTCCTCTTGGGTCTCGGCGTTGCAGCTCCCCTCTCGGATCACGCGCCCCTCGTCCCAGACGTGTTCGTGGGTCTCGGCTTCGGTGGTCCCGGGCGCCTCGGTCTTTTCGGTATCGTCTCCCCCTCCGAAGCAGGCGGTCAGCGCCGCAAGCGAGAGGACGAGACACAGAACGATCGCGGTAAGATAAAGTACTTTTTTCATAACGGTTCCCTTTTCAAATATGCTTGATCCCCGGTCCGGGGAAAAACGTTGCGCTCCTGCGGGATCACGACGGGATCAGCGAGATCTCGACGCCCGCGGGCGCCGTAAAGGTGAGGAATCCGCTCTCCTCGGTCACTTTCAGATTTCTGTACTGTCCGTTCACGGAGAGCGTCCACGTTCCGGCTTTCACGCCCGAGACGTAATAGGTCAGGTCGCCCTCGCCCGGCGCCGTGAACTTGAACGTAGTCTCCCTACGCGCGTCGGACGTGACGAAGACCGCGGCGACCTTGCCGATCACGGCTCCCTTGACGTCGTCGGTCTCGATCGCGGCGGCGGTCAGAGCCGGGTCCTTGTCGGCGTCGCAGACGTACATCACGTTCAGCATCTGCTGGGTCTTTTCCCCGCTCGTGACGATCTCGACCCTGCCCCAGTAGCCGTCCTCGCGGCTGGTGGCGTCGGTTTTCGCTTCGACCTGCGTTCCGTTGATATTGTAGTTGTTGCCCTCGCCGCCGATCTTCGTGACCGTATCGCCGCCGAAGACGTTCTGCAGGACCAGTTTGCCCTCTCCGTTCACCTCGGTCACGGTCTTGCCCGCGATCGTCGGCTCGGTCCGGGTATGGAGCAGGAAGACCTTTTCGTACGCGGCGGTCGCGGCGGTCACGTTATCGAAGACGAAGAAACAGAGCGGAACGTCGTCGTTCTGCGTGTCGTAGACCGCGAGCATCCGGCGCGCGACATTGGACGCCCTCGTGGATTCGTAGGACGCCGAGATATCGCCCGCGATATAGGCGTAGAGCGGCTTGGTCTTCGCCGCGTCGGCGTAGGCGTACTTGACTCCGATCACCTCGCCGGTCTTGGTCCTCGACTCGGTGTTCCAGCCGCTGAGACTCATCTCGTCGCCGCCGATCTTTTTCTGCCCGCCGCTGTCGGACGTGCCGGTGGCGCCGGGCGTGCGGACCAGGACGCAGTTGTGCGCGATGGTCTGCCGGTGATAGCTGTTCCGGTGCGTGGAATTGTAGCTGTCGTAAACGCCGGTATCGCCCGCGAGCATTCCCTTATAGAAGATCTGGAACTGTCCCTGATCCTGATGATCGTGGTTGCCCGCAGTCTTGACGCCGATCTTCATCAAGACGGTCGCCTGATCTTCGCCCCAGTTGTTGCGGGCGATGATCTGTCCGAGCCAGCCGCCGTTGTAGAGGATCAGATCCATATCCTTGTGGACGTCGTCCGCCGCCTTCACGTCGTTCGAGCTGCAGATCAGATACTCCGCGACTCCGGTGTACTCGAAGCAGTCCTGGTCCTCGTCGTAGAACTTGGTGTAGCAGCCCTCGCGGCTCTCGAGCTGGGCGCGCATGGTTTCGTCGTTGAAGAGGTACGCCGCCATCATCGCGGGAAGTCCGTAGTTGATAAAGTCGCCGTCGATCTTCGTCTCGTGGCTGTCGCCCATCGCGAAGCCGTTTCCGTTCGGCAATTCGTACGAGTAGATCGAGCGCATGACCCGTTTCATATCGTCGGCGTTATACGGCATCTCTCCGACGCCGGCTTTGAGCAGCCACGCGGAATACAGATCCGACGCGAAGCGGACGCGGACGTAGAGCGAAACGCCCTGCGACACCATCCCGCCCGCGTAGAACTCGTTGCGCGCCTCGACGTATTCCTGATAGAACCGTCCGGCGATGAATTCCCACCAGCCGGGATATTCGTCGTAGATCGCCAGGGCGAAGGCGAGATAGTCGCGCATCAGCTGATATTCGCAGCCGTGCCCAGCGATTGAATACTGCTTGATCGGCGGGAAGCCCATTTCCATATGCTTGCCGTTGACGATCTTGTGCTCGACGCCCGAAACGATGCGAAGCCGGTCGAGGTTGCTCGTAAGGTCGTAGCACCAGTCGTAGACGCACGCCGCAGTGTACATCACGGCGCCGTACTGACGTTCGGGATCGCTCGTCAGTTGCGCGATATCGAGCGTGAGAATGTAGTTCTCGATCGCGAGGATCGCGCCGTAGCCCGAGATCTTGTTCCCGGTCAGCCGATAGTCGAGGGCGAGCGCCTGGATCTGTTTCAGCATCTCGTCGTCGTAGTTGTAGACGCTGTCCGTTACGTATTTATAGGTCCCCTTTTCGTGCAGGGTCGCCTCCCCGAGTTCTCCCGTCGGGATCGTCGTGACCGAATCGAAGAAGATCGCGGCGGCGTCGCGGCTCCGTTCCTCTTTCAGAACGCCGCGGATCGCGTCGAGATCGCTCTCGTTGAAGAGCACGCGCGGATGCCCCGCGATCGGGTTCTTTTTCGGCGCGGCGTAGGGCGTAAAGGTCTTCCCGTCCGCGCTTGCCAGCGCCTGTGCCGCCGCGTTGAACTCGGAAAGGGTCTTCGTGACCCTCGCCCCGCCGAACGCGGAGGTGCTGAACGCGTCGATCTTCGCCTTCAGTTCTTCGACCTTCGCGTTGTATTCCTCGTTTGTCATAGGTACGATCCCTCCCGTTTTTTTGCAGACCGAGCAGAGCCGCTCGCATTCGCCGTCCCCGTCCGCCGTCGGCGGCGCGATCAGGCGCGCGGTCTCGCCCCAGACGTGCGATTCGACCGTCTCGGTCTTGGTCTCTCCGCACTCGGAGCAGGTGTAGACGGTCTTGCTTTCACAGGGTCCGATCGCCGTCGTTACGCCGGCGTCCCAGACGTGTTCGTGCGCGGCGGTCTCTTCCGCCGTCGTCGCGTCGGTCTTGTTCTTGCCGCACGAAACGAACAGCGAAAGGCAAAGGACGATACAAAAAGCGAGCGTAAAGAGCAGGATGCGTTTTTTCATGGTTTTTCCTCCGAATGCGTATTGTTTCATACCGTTTACAGGGGAAACCGGATGCGGTTTGCTTCGTGAATTCATTATACCACGCGTTTGCTTTATTTGCAACCCTTTTCCCCCGAAAAGACGAAAACGTATCTTTTCGGACCGGGCGTTCCGGACCCCGAAACCGATAGTTGCCGCGCTGAACTCCGCAAGGAAGAAAAACGCGCGTCAACGCCGGAGCGGGTCAAACTTCCGCTTAAAAAAAGGCAAGGGGTTTCCTTCCGAATTATATACGCGGGCGGGGGAGAAAGAGACCGGGACGGGGTCTTCCGAGGGAGAGGAACAAGAGACGAAAAGAGAGCGCCGTCCCGCGAGGGGGTGGCGCTCTCTTTGTGAAAGAGCGTACAAACGTACCGAAATTAAGGTAAGAAGGTACAAACGTAACGTCTTTTACCGCCTCGCTAAACCGGAATTTATCTTCTGTCAGCGATCAAAAAAGCTCTGCACGGAGAACCATCCGCTCCGGATAGATTCAACGGCGCTGCGCTTAAAAAATATCTGCCTTCCTCAACCTCTGCCAATCGGATGCCTTCAAGCAATACAACGCCGGCGCCCAGCAGGATCAGATGTACTTCCATCGGCGCGTCTTCCGGGCCGACAGTCTGCGATTCATTCCCCAGCAACAGAATTCCCTTGGAGGCAAAGACCTTTGCTGCTTCCGGGGAGACCACCGCGTCTCCCTTGATCAAAATTCGTTTTGCCGCTTCCGGGTCACGATCTCTCGTTTTTTCATACATCTCCATTGCGTCATGGCCGGAGACAATCCCGTGATGCTCCATAACAGAAGCCGGCCCGACAAAGGCTTCAAGACTTATGGCATCAATTGTTTTTCCGGCCTTAAGAAAATGAAATGGCGCATCCACGTGCGTGCCGTTATGCGCACACATCTTAAAAGCCGTCAAATTGTACAGGTCGCCTTTTTTCATGGAAGAAAGCACGCTTCTTTCCGGCGCCGGGTCCCCGGGATATACCCGGCAGCCGAAAACCTCTTGCGAGATATCGTAGATTGTCATTGCATATCACCTCCATAAATCCCGATTTGTTGAGTTCTAATATCCGTTCCTTCATACGCCGCAGGCGTATATCATCCGCGTCAGCGGATATCATCCCGAAGGGATATCACCCGTTCCGACAAGGAACGGATATCATTGAAAGAGCCCTCTTTTGGTAGACAAAAGAGGGCTCTTTCATGGCTGCGGCACTAGGATTCGAACCTAGGTGATGACGGAGTCAGAGTCCGTTGCCTTACCGCTTGGCGATGCCGCATTGACGGAACGTATTATAGCAGACGGCGGGAGAATTGTCAAGAGGGAAAAACAAAAAACGTTTCGCGGGTCGCGGGCGGGGGCGCGGGCGGGGACGCGACGCCGCGGCAAAGACGCGGTTTTTTCTTTTGCCGCGCGTTTTTTCGTCCCGCTCTTCCCTTTCGCCGTTTTTTGTTGTATAATGGAGACGAATACGGCTCCCGCGGTTTTCGCCGGGGGTCGGAACGCGAGTGAAAGGACGGACTATGTTTAGAAAAGGACCTCTGCCGGAACTGCTGTCCCCCGCCGGATCGTTTGAGGCGCTTATCGCCGCGGTCAACGCGGGAGCCGACGCGGTCTATTTCGGCGGCAAACAACTGAACGCCCGCGCCTTCGCCCGCAATTTCGACGACGACGAGATCGCGCGGGCGGCGGTCTACTGTCATCTGCACGGGGCGAAGGCGTACGTCACGCTGAACGTCCTGCTCTCCGAGCGTGAACTGGGATCCGCCGTCAAACGCGCGGGGGAACTCCGGGAACTCGGGGTCGACGCCCTGATCGTCGCGGACGCGGGGCTGATCTCACGGATCCGCGAGATCTATCCCGATCTGCCGATCCACGCCAGCACGCAGGCGTCGGCGCACTCGACGGAGGGCTGCGATCTGCTCGCCGGGCTCGGCGCGAAGCGGGTCGTTCTGGCGCGGGAACTGCCGCTTTCGGAGATCGGATCGGTCACGAAAAACGCGATCCCCGAAACCGAGGTCTTCTTACACGGGGCGCTCTGCGTATGCCACTCGGGACAATGCCTGTTCAGTTCGCTCGTCGGCGGACGGAGCGGCAACCGCGGCGCCTGCGCCCAGCCCTGCCGCCTTCCCTACGACGGGAAAGAACGCCTGTCGCTCCGCGATCTGTGTCTTGCCCCGCATATCCCGGAACTGATCGCGTCGGGGGTCTCGTCGCTCAAGATCGAGGGACGGATGAAGAGCCCCGGCTACGTCTTCGGGGTCACCTCGGTCTACCGACGGCTGCTCGACGAAAAACGCGCCGCGACCGCAAGCGAGATCGCGGAACTCGAACGCATCTTCTCGCGCGGCGGCTTCACCGACGGCTATTTTACGGGCAAGACCGGACCTTCGATGCTCGGCGTTCGCTCCGCCGTCGACAAGGCGAACTCGCGGGAAGCCAACGACGCGGCGATCCCGCCGATCCCGGTCCGAGCCGAACTTTCCTGCACCGTCCGTCCCGGTGAGCCGGCAAAACTCACGCTTGCGGCGGCGGGGCGGAGCGTCACGGTCGAGGGAGATACGCCGGAGGAGGCGAAAAGTTCCCCGCTCGAAAAAGACGCGCTGGCGGGGCGGCTCGCGAAACTCGGCGGCACGTTCTTTTCCAGCGACCCCGCCGAAATCAAGATTGATCTCGCCCCCGGTCTGAATCTCTCCCCCGGCGCCGTCAACCGGCTTCGCCGCGACGCGGTCGCAGAATGGGAGGCGGGCGAGCGCCGGGCGCCGATCCCCTATACGGAGAGCAAAACCGACCGTCCTTTCCCCGAAACGCCCCTGCTTTCGGTCTTCTGCCGGACCGCGGAACAGCTCGACGCGATCCGGGATCTTCTGCCCGCGGGATACGAGACCTTCCTCCCTCTGTGGGAGGAGATCGGCGCCGCCGTCCCCTCGGGCGTCTCCTTTCCCGCCGTGATCTTCGACGGCGAACGCGAGGAGGTCGTGAAGACGGCGAAAGCGGCTCGCGAGCGCGGGATCGGGCTCGCCCTGATCCACAACGTCGGGCAGATCGAACTCGCGAGATCGCTCGGTTTTACCCCGATCGGCTCGCAGCGGCTGAATATCACCAACCGCAAAGCGGCGGCTGCGCTGTCCCGCGCGGGTCTTTCGGACGCGATCCTGTCGCCCGAACTGCCCCTCCCCGCGGCGGCGGCGGTCGGCGGTCGGATCTTCGCCTACGGGCATATCCCCCTGATGCTGACCGAGCGCTGTTTCATCCGCGAGAACTTCGGATGCAAAAACTGCAGCCAAGCCGTTTTCACCGATCGGACGGGGGCGAAGTTCCCCCTGCTCCGCGAATATCCGCACCGCAACCAGATCCTGAACGGCGTCCCGACCTACCTCGGGGACAAACGCGCCGAACTCGACGCCGCGGGGCTCGTCCGTCCGTACCTGTATTTCTCGGTCGAGCCCCCCACCGAAGCGCGGAGGATCCTGTCGAAATTCCTCTCGGGCGAGCCGCTCGACGAAGCCGTCCGTCGCGCTCCCCGCAGTTTTTGAAGAAAGGCGAACGAACATGGAACTGATCCTCGCGTCCAAATCCCCGCGCCGCCGCGAACTGATGACCGACGCCGGATATTCCTTCCGGATCCTGGTGAGCGAAGCGGACGAGACGCTGCCCCCCGATATTCCCCCCGCGGAGGGCGTCAAGATCCTTGCCGAGCGGAAAGCGAAGGCGGTCGAATCGTCGCTCCCGCCTGAAAAAAGCGAAACCGCCCCCGTGTTCGTTATCGGGGCGGATACGCTGGTCGAACTGAACGGAGTCCCGCTCGGAAAGCCGAAGGACGAAGCCGACGCCCGGGCGATGCTGACCGCCCTCTCCGGGGAAACGCACCGCGTCGTGACCGGGGTAGCCGTCGCCGCCCGGGGAAAACTCTTTTCGGACGTGGAGACCACCGCCGTCACCTTCCGCCCCCTCTCGCAAGAGGAGATCGCGGAATACGTCGCGTCGGGCGAGCCGATGGACAAAGCCGGCTCCTACGGCATCCAGGCGGGCGCCGTCCGCTTCGTTCAAAAGGTCGACGGCGAGGTGGACAACGTGATCGGGCTGCCCCGCAAACTGCTTGCGAAACTGCTCCGCGAAGCCGGGTACGACCCGGGAAAGGAGACGCCGTGAACAAGACCGAAAAACGGGAACGGATCGCCGCGGTCAACGCCGCCTTGAAAGACCTGTACCCCGACGAGTGCGCCCTGCTCTGGGGCGGGGACGACCCCTGGCGGCTGCTGGTGATGGCGCGGCTCTCTGCGCAATGCACCGACGCGCGGGTCAATCTGACGGCGGGTCCGCTGTTTTCCCGTTTCCCCGACTGTACCGCCATGGCGAACGCAGACGTTTCCGAGGTCGAGAACTACGTCAAGTCCTGCGGGCTCTATCACAGGAAAGCCGAGGATCTTATCAACCTGTCGAAGATGCTGCTCGACGAGTTCGGCGGGCGGGTCCCCGACGATATGGACGACCTGCTCCGGCTGCCCGGCGTGGGGCGCAAGATCGCCAATCTGATGCTCGGGGACGTGTTCGGGCAGGGCGGATTCGTCACCGACACGCATTGCATCCGCATCTGCGGGCGGCTGGGATTTTACCCCGAAAAAGAGAAAAATGCCTACAAAATCGAAAAGATCTTGCTGGGATTGATGGATAAAAAAGAGGGCTCCGCCTTCTGTCACCGGATCGTTTGGTTCGGGCGGGAGGTCTGCCGCGCGCAGAGCCCCGCTTGCCCGTCCTGTCCGCTTGCCGCGAAGGGTCTTTGCGAGAGGCGGAACCGGGAGGCGCGAAATGGATAAACTGCGGGTGCGCTACCCCGTGATCGTCGAGGGAAAGTACGACAAGATCGCCCTCTCCGCTGTCTTCGATACCCCGGTCTTTTCGACGGGGGGCTTTTCGGTATTCAACAGCGAGGGGACGCGGGCGCTGCTTCTGCGGCTTGCCGAAAAGAGCCCGTTGATCCTGCTCACCGACAGCGACGGAGGCGGGCGGCAGATCCGTTCGTTTTTGTCGGGCGTCCTGCCCCCCGATAAGGTGATCCACCTCTATATCCCGCAGATCCCGGGCAAAGAAAAGCGCAAGAGCAAACCCGGCAAGGCGGGGCTGCTCGGGGTGGAGGGGATGTCGCCCGACGTTTTGCGGAGCGTCTTCGCGCCCTTCCTGTCCGACGCGCCCGAGCGCCCCGCGTCCGAGCCCATCACGAAAACCGATCTCTTTACGCTGGGGCTCTCCGGCAAGGCGGGCGCCGAAAAACGCCGCGCGGAACTGGCGGAGTCGCTCGGGCTGCCGGGGGATCTGCCCGCCAACGCCCTGCTCGACGCGCTGAATATCCTGTTCTCCCGCGACGAGTTCCTCTCTCGATTCGCCTGACCTTATCCCATCGTGTGCAGATCGCGCCAGACGTCCGCGAGCGTTCCCGGCAGAACGAACTCTTTTACGGCGATGGCGTAAAGCCGCCGCGCGTCCGCTTCCCCGCCGGGAAAAGCGGAGACCTCCTCGCTCTGTCCCCTGCACTCGACCGAAACGGTGAAGCCGGCGCCGTCCCGGATCAGCCGATAGACCGCGGACACGCCCTCGCGCGCTGCCTCGTCCCGCCTTACGATCTCTTTGGTTTTCGTTTCCGTAGCCGTCATTTCCCTGTTGCTCCTTTTTTCTTCATTATAGCACGCGCGTTTGTCGAATTCTGTTTCTTCGGCTTTTCCGACCGAAAAAACGCGTTTTTGCGATATCGGAAAAAGACGGACGTTTCGGAATAGATCTCGTATATTCCGCGATTTTCGTAAATATTTATTTGTTTTCGGTCGCGTTCCGCCGTTTGCGTTTCCCGCTCCGCGCCCCGAAACCGCTTTTGAACGTCTTTTCTTCGGTTTTCGTGCAGAACGCATATTTCGATTTTCTTTTATGCAAACCATATAAACCAAACAAAAACCCCCCGGAACGTCCGGGGGGGTGTTTTTTGAGGGTCAGCTGAGGAAGCCGTTGACGATCTGTTCCTCGGCTTCGCGTTCGGTCAGCCCGAGGGTCATCAGTTTGATCAACTGCGCGCCGGCGATCTTGCCGATGGCGGCTTCGTGGACCAGCGCGGCGTCGACGTCGTTGGCTTCGAGCGCCGGGACGGCGAGGATGCGCCCGCGGTCCATGATGATCGAGTCGCACTCGGTATGCCCGCGGCACTCGGCGTTGCCGGTGATCTTGGCGTCGAAACGCTGGAGGGAATCGTCCTTCGCGACCGAGCGCGACACCACGTCTGCCGTGGCGCCTTTGCCGTTCAGTTCGACGTCGTAGGTGCTGAGCGCTCTCTGCTCTCCGTGGGTCATCAGCCGTTCGCGCACGACCAGTTTCGCGCCCGCGCCGAGTTTGGCGACGGTCCTGCGGTCGGTGTCGTCGACCCCCTTGATCTGGACCATCTCCATCTCCATCGACGCGCCGTCGGCAAGCGTCACCTCGGTCACGGGATTGAGGATGCGCTTTCCTCTCCCGTCGCCCTGTCCGTAGTGCTTTTCGACGTAGCGCACCGACGCGCCGCGCTCGACGAAAAAGCGGTGGATCCCGTCGTGTTCGGAATCCTGATTCCCGCAGTTGTCGATGCCGCAGCCCGCGACGATCAGAACGTCGGCGCCCTCGCCGATATAGAAATCGTTATAGACGGTCTCGCGGAGCCCGCTCTCGGTCAGGATGACCGGGATATGCACGCTCTCGTTCTTTGTCCCCGGACGGATCCTGATATCCAGCCCGCTGACGTCGGTCTTGGGGACGATCTCGATGTTCTCGGTCGAACGCCTCCCGACCGATTTGCTGTCCGAGCGGATGTTGTACGCCCCCTCCGGCACCTTGTGCAGGTCCGCGACCTCTTCGAGGATCTTCTTCTGCAGTTGATTCAATTCCGGCATGTCAGTCCTCCTCCGCCATCCGGCAGGGCGCAGAAACGCTCGCCGCGTCGCACAGGTTCGGGAACAGCTCGTCCGGCGTTCCCCGGCGGTCGACCCGTCCGTCTTTTAAAACGACGATCTCGTCCGCGATCCTGAGGATGCGCTCCTGGTGGGAAATGATGATGATCGAGCTGTCGCGGATCTCGTTTCGCATTTTGCGGAAGACCTTGATGAGATTCTGAAAACTCCAGAGGTCGATCCCCGCCTCGGGCTCGTCGAAGACCGAAAGCTTCGCGCCGCGCGCGATGACCGTCGCGATCTCGATGCGTTTGAGTTCCCCGCCCGAAAGCGAATCGTTCACCTCGCGGTTGATATACTCCTTCGCGCACAGCCCGACCTGCGAGAGCATCTCGCACGCCTCCGCGACCGAGGCGTTCTTCCCCGTCGCGAGCCGCAGAAGATCGAGGACGCGGATCCCCTTGAAACGCACCGGATGCTGAAACGCGAAGGCGATCCCCGCCCGCGCGCGCTCGGTGATGTTCAGATCCGTGATATCTTCGCCGTCGAAAAAGATCGATCCCGCCGTCGGGCGTTCGATCCCCGCGATCAGTTTGGCGAGCGTCGATTTCCCGCCGCCGTTCGGTCCCGTGATGACCAGCAGTTTTCTTGCGGGAACGGTCAGGGAAACGTCCCGAAGGATCTCCTTGTCCCCGTCGTTCTCGGAAACGGAAAACGACACGTTTTTGATTTCCAGCATTCGCTTACCTCTTTCGGTCGTCGTCTGCGGACCCGCCCTCTTTTATCGGACCGATCCGCGCCAAAAAAGATTATAACAAACCCCGCCCCCTCTGTCAAGTGCTCCCGCGAAAGCGCGTGAAAACAAAAAACGAATAAAAATCGTTTTTGCCCCTTGACAAACGCAAAAAGATGGGATATAATACAATACGCTGTCCGAAAAACGCACCTCTAGCTCAGTTGGTAGAGCAACTGACTCTTAATCAGTGGGTCCAGGGTTCGAGTCCCTGGAGGTGCACCAAGCAAGAATAATACGAACCGGGTAAACGATACTCGGTTCGTATTGTTTTTCTGCAAGGACTTCTTCGGCGTTATCATACTAATATGACAGCACTCCGTTTTCGCCTTGCGTATATGAACGAAACGTTCAAGGAAAACGCCTTCCCGCACCAGACGCGGATCGAAAGCATAAAAGAGTATCTGTTCAAACTGAAAAACAAACTCGGGAATATCGCGTTCAACCTGAGAAACCTGGCGGCTCACGATTCCGTTATGCCGTTCTGGAAAGCGGTCTATTGCGGGAACAGCGTCTTTATGGCGGAGAACTTTTTGCAGGATCTTCTAAGAAAAGTCAAACGTTGAAAACTCGGTTCCCCGATAATCCAAAAACAAATATTCTCGCCCAACGCATTCTGCGTTGGGCGAGAATTGGCTTGTGAGAAAACAAAAGTTTTTCAGGTTTCGAAAAAGGGAGAAAGCGAGGTTTGGACTATTATTCTGTTCCTGCTTCGGGTCAATTTGCTTCTTCGACGGGGCAATAGAGCCGGTATGATTCGCGATATTTTCTGATGAACTTTTCCCTGGTTTCCGCCGGGTCAAGAATCTCAGCGTCCCGCCCGAACTTGAAGAAATAACTGATCAACTGCATCTCCGTACAGCGAAACCGATACGTCAGGGGCTCGTCCGGTACTTCCTCATACGTTCTCGGGCGCAAATAGAGGAGTCGGTTGAAGGATTCAAGCCCTTTCTCGGTAAACCGCACTTTGAAGGTCTGCACGTCTCCCACCAGGAATTGCACGTCTTTTTCGCGCAGCATTTCCTCCAGTTCGTTGCGCTCCTCGGCGTTCAGGTACTTGGTTTTGCTCGACATGACCGAAACGCGATCGAGACCGATGCGGGAGAGCCGCAGAGAGGCGGCAACGGGTTTCTGCGTCGTTCCGTCCTCGTTGATGATCTCCGAGTATCCGATCAGGTAGTTGTACGACCGGGTCTTGTCCTGCACGATCTTGTAGGGAGAGAAATAGCACTTCGTCGTGTACGACGTGTTGGTGCCCGGATCCAGTCTGGGGATCAGCGCGATTTTCAATTTCTTTTTTTCCGCCATCGCCAACTTGATCTTATCGACGGCGCTCTTGAAATAGATCTGTTCCCTCTCGAACGTCGGCTTTGACGCGTACTCTTCCAGAAGCGCCTTCAGATATACGCCGAGCCCGAGTCCCGACTCGTTCTCATAGTATTCGCTCTCCTCAGAGTCACTCAGCGCTTCCTTGACGTCTTCGCGCAGGTAGAACTTCCGTCCCATTCCTTTGGGGTAGGACCGCACTTTTTCTATTAATTCTTTTTTATATGCGGAGATGAGAGCGTTGATATACTTTTCGGTGACGGCGGGATCTGTTTTTTTGAACTCTTTCGACGAAAAAACTGCACGCAGTTCCTCCCTGCGGTTCTCCACTCTTTCACCGATCGATGCGTCCGCGTCATGATGAAAGAACAGAATGACCTGGTTGAGAAAGCCGCTGAGGTTGTGTCTTGCACCGTTTCCGAAAACGTTGATGTCGTCTTCAACGACGAGCCACGCGGAATCGGAAAGATTCAAATGCTGTTTGTACGCCTCCCCACGGTCCGGAAGATAAAATCCCATTTCGTCCTTGTGTGACGCGGCGTCGACCGCGTCAATTCCTTTCTGTATTCTCGCGCTGCGATCAAGACGCCTGCAACCGGAAACCGCGGAGCGCGGCAAATCAAAGGGCTCCCGTCTCCCCGCGAAAACGACGTTTTCCGGCAAGGACAGGAGCGCCGTCCGCAAAGAGCGTCAATCGTAGAATTGCGTAGACAGGTCGTTCAGTTGTTCCCAAACATACGAATACCCGTCCTCGTCTCCCAACTTCCGCAAATTCCTTATAAGCTCGTTCAATCTGCGATTGCAGTTTTTGACTAGCGGCATTCTCGCTGCCTGGAGATACCATTTCTCTCTTTTTTTGTTAGAATCCGTTAATCTACCAAAGAAGCCCATTTTCTCCTTTTTCGTTTGCAAGAAATCTCCGAAACACTCATCAATTATTTCAAGTATACCGTCTATCTCAGTATAGATATCAATAATTCTATCTATAGTTACATCCTTAGATGAAAAAGTTGAGGCGGAAATGTAGTCGGAGATCATTTCGGCTTCAACAGAGGAAAACCCGGATCTGCTTCCTCCTCGCGAAACGCGCGGTCGGTCGTTTTTTTCCTTTTTCCCCGCTTCGTTTTTGTACTTGACGGGGCTGCTGCCGAATGACGATTTACCGCTGGAGACGGGTTCCTTTACGGATGCCGGACTACCGCCGGATGCGACCCCTTCGCTTCTTTCTCGAAAGAAATCCCGAATGTCAATTTGCTTCATACGCTCTACCTCTCACAGTTGTTTCTTTCGCAAAACGCCAAGTAGTTGTGATATATCACGTCGATCATCTTCTGCAACAATTTTACCGCAAAAGCACACTCCGAAATCGAGTACATAGGATCTTCGGTTATTATTCTTGCGTTTCTTGCAAGGTGAACGTTGTTTCTGCTATCCCTGAACGTCTTGTAATACTTGCTTGCAGAAGCATCCATCGCAAGAATTTCGGCATTTTTCAAGAAACCGTCCGCATTGAAGAAAGCATCCTTTTCGTTCTTTTTACGATCTCCTTGAAACATTGAATCGCAATAAGAGCCGCACTTGTGAGGGCAGCTACGGCATCTATCCTGTATTTTGTAACCCGTACTTACAACGATCCCCTCAAGGACGGAATAACTCATAATCAGCATCGTTCGGCACAAGCTTGCCTCCATAGACCGCGGCCACTTCGGCAAACCCATAAGAACGTTGTGATACAGGTATATTGATTGGATGGTGATCGCAATGTTCTCGATCTGCGCGGTATCGTCAATGCACAGGCTATACAGATGATAATCTCTTTTGATCTGTTCTATCGAATAATCGGGTAGTTCAAACACGACTCTTCTATCCATTCTTTCCTCCGCAAACGTGACATTCAGACTCGCGTTTCTTTATGCAGTCTTCATCTTCGTAGATTGTCTGCGCTTCGTTGTTTTCGTAGATGATGACGAACTGATCTTTTTGCCTTTCCGTATACTGGTTAATCAGAACGTCAGTCGCTATCGTTGCCACCATCGCGTTCAGCGTCTTAACCGCAGGATCCTTGACGTCGTGTCCCTTTACGTATCCTTTCTGGACCATTGCCGCTCGAATTTCCGGATCGGGATGCGTTTCGTAAATCAATTCTTTTTTGTCAATTTTCCCAAGGCAATTCAAGCAATGCCCGTCTCCGATCCTAACCAGAATGACTTCGCCTCTGACGTCGGCAATGGAGCCCTCCTCAACGAGAATATTGGTCGCCGCGGAAATGAACGGAACGTAGTACTTAAACGCCAGTTCCTGAACGCGAACGCAGCTCGAATAGTTGTCCGTCGTTAAGAAGATCCAATCGGATAACGCCAACACTTTCTCGACGTCGCTGTCAAAAACCGATCGGCAATACGCGGAAACGGTCGCGAACGGATTGATTGCCTTTAGGTGCGCCGCGATAACGTCGACTTTTTTACTACCATTTTCCGCGTCCTCATATGTTGCTCCGACCAACCGATTCAGGTTGCTCTTTTCCACGATGTCGAAATCGACCAGATTGATCGTTTGAAACCCCATGTGGATTAGATTCTCGGCAATAATTGATCCGACTCCGCCGACTCCGACGACCGTCACGACCTGATCGTTCATCATAGCTTTGATCGTGTCGATCCCCAACGCCAGAATACTTCTGTCGAACATTTCAAACCGTGTCGGTTCGTTCCTGCTACCGCTTGCCGTTTCAGGCATACTTTCGCTGACTTTTTGCGTTTTTATGATCGCTTTTTCGGGGAACGCCCTTTTTCCGTCATGCTCCCATAGCCTGGCATTATACATATCTTGAGATAATACGATGCTGGCGTAATGAATGGTGTCTCCCTTTGAAACCAGATATTCTTTCATGGTTTTTTCGTCATCCGTATCAACACCGGAAAAAAAGGGCTTCCCTTTCCCAAACGGGTGCGTATGAACGTCCACGATGGTGTCCACGTCGATCCTTTGGTCGATTTCACTCAAACATTGTGCGCGAAACTCGGAGCCGATATGAATGGACGCTATCGTTTGGACATCATATCCTTTTTCGTAGTACTTCTGATCCTTGATCGTGATAATACACGTATCGTCGGAGACGCGATGAAACTTCCCGTAAAGAATTGCGTAATGTTCACGATCCAGATCCTTCAGCATTTTTGATCTTAATTCGTTGAGTTTTTGATTCTCGAATTTGATCAGGGTTTTCATATAAGATTCCTCAATCGTCCGAAAAATCCGATAAAACCTCGGAAACCAAGGTGACCACGTTCCAGAGATTGTCCCCCTTCCGCCAATCTTCGACAAACCTGAACCGCGCCGGCTCCCAGGTTTCCGCAACAATACTGGAACAATACCACCTGAATTTTATGTCTTCCATCAGCATCCTGTCGGAATATGCGCCGTGATATCCCGACGAAAAGCCGCTGTGTGCGCCGGCTTTAATCTCTTCGGGAATATAAAAGCCTACCGGCGGCAGGAAAGGGTATTGATCCGGCAAAACAAGCATGAGCGGAACGGTTCTGATACCGGGATTCAGTTTTCGCGTTGCTTCCGGAAGTTTAAAATTCGGGAGGATGATCTTGATCGGATTTGTACAATCATCCACAAAGATCTCTTCGTGCGTAAAATGTTCTTCCAGGTCCTTGATTTGCTGAATTATGACCTGATTGCACCAATCTTCTCTTACCTGTTCCCCGTACGTATAGTCGTATTCCGAATAATTCGCCGCTTTTCTGACCGCCGGAACGTCCTTGAACTTTGCTTTGGGAGGAAGAGTATACCTCACTCCCTCCTTGAGCGCCTGCATCCCGTTCTGCGTTTGAATCACGATCTGCCGACCCGATTTGATCCCGCCGATATTTCTGATCTCCTCGGCGGTTGCCGTCGTCGAATCGACCGGAATCTCTCTTCCTCTGATGCTGATAACCTCTCGGGCATTCCGAAAATCCAACTGTTTCATTGTTTTTCTCCTTCTGCTTTTGTATCGTTTGAATCAGAGAAACTCTGTTCAGGCATCTCTGTTTGTTTTTCTCCCGCTATGGTTTCTTCTGCGCCAAGATCTTCGACATCGGGTTCTTCCGTGCAATCCTTTTCTTCGTCGAGCGCGATGTTTCCCCGAAGGGCTTCGCAAGTCTCGGAATCGGACGCGTCGGAAGATTCGTCCTCGGGAACATTCCCATCTTCTCCCGTTTCATCTTCGTCTTTTATGAATGGTTCCAAATCAATGAACCGGGATGATTTGACCGCCAAATCATAATCCATTAGGGAGCCGAAGAAAAACGTTTCCACCCAGACGTCTTTTTCTCTTAAAGCAACGACCAAGTTTTCAAGTGAACGGGAGTTCGAAACGAGAGCGACGGTTGTAACACCGTTTTCATAAACCGAGCGCAACGCGTCCATTGCGATCGACTGCGAGCAATCCGCAACGAAATGCACGCCGTAATGCTCTCCGCGGACCGTTCTGACCACACAACCGTTTCTCCACAATTCGTCTATGACAGGATCTTTTCGGTGCAACTGTTTTTCGTCTATCCCGACGTAGGCGTATACCGTTTGCGTTTGGCTATCGGAGTGCAGCTCGTTCAACCCCGCCAGGAAACCCGCGAGATTCAACTCGTCAATGCCCAGCAGGGCTTTTGCTTCGACGAACTTGTCATAGTCCAGCAGGATAACGGTTCTTGAAATTTGAGGATTCTTTTCGTCCATTACTGTTCTCCTTTCTCAAGAACGATCGTCGCCCGCTACAAACGGAAATCCGAATCAGACGACTTGATCTTTCTTGTCGTGATATATATAATTATACCTATTTTTGTATACTTGTCAACAGTTTTTAGCGATTTTTGGCAACGCCTGCCCCCGGATTATGTGTATAATCAGCAGACCAACGGCAGAAGTAGCGCGGCGGAGACGACCGTGATCGCCGCTTCGACGACATGCGCCCAGCCGTACTCCTCCTCCACGTCGTCAAAGCACAGGAACGCGCCGACGGCGTTGCAGCCCGTCAGCCAGACGGACAGGCAGCCGAAGATGATCCGGTCGTTCTGCCGGAAGATCAGATACAGGACGATATTGGCGACGAGGAAGACGGGAAGGACGTACGCGAGCATCATGTAGGGTTCCTCCCAGTTGATCTCCGCGATGATGAAGGCGACGGTGACCGCGATCCCGACGACAGCGACGCCGCCGAAAACGCCGATGATCCATTGCCGGACCGTCCAGTTTCCGAACAGGATCGCCGCAACGATACCGAGCGCCAGAACGACTCCGACCAGGACGAACACCCAAACGGGGACCCCGCCGCCGCTCGCGTAAGACGGGGCGGTAAGATAGGTCTTTGGTTCGTCCGCCGCCTTCTCGGGCGCCCGGTATACGACCGCCGGCTGCGGAGGGGGGGCGGTCGCAGGTTTCCTATATGCGATCTCGTTTTTCGGGGGTTCCGGTCTCTCCCTTTGTACCGGCGGAGCGTTCTTTTCGAGCGGTGCTTTCCGCTCGGCGGGGGGTTCTCTTTTCACCGACGCGGTCGTTTCCCTCTCCTTCAGTTCGGGGTAGGGAAAACGCTCCGGATCGTCGGCGTGACGCAGGATCGCCACGAGCGAGCGGAACGCGGCTCTGCCGAGCAGGTCGGCTACCGCGCCGTACACGGGAGAGTCATCCCAGCTTTCGGGCGGGCAGCCGTGCAGAAGGAACGCCTCGATCAGCGAGATCTTTCGATCCACGCGAAGCAGAAGGCTCGCTTTCTTACGGTTGGCGTAATCGCTCCCGATCAAATCGGACAACCCGCAATAGAACGCAAACGGCGACGGTGTCTTTCCCGCGCCCTTCCATCTGCGGAACTCTGCGACCAGCGCATCCCGGAACGTCACTGTCACACCTCCTTGCTATAGGTTCTTCGATTGACGTCGTCTTTCAGGAGTATCGAGAGCGTGACGTCGTCGCCGACGCCGATCTCGCCCCCGAGCCGAACGATGAAATCCGACAGTTTCCTCTCCCGGTGCTCAATCACTTTTCCCGCGGCGGGGATCGCCAGCGACCTCTCGAAATTGTCCAGCGTCTGATAGGGATTGATCACCCCGTCGGTGCAGAGCAGCGCCCCGTCGAAGCGATCCGCGTCGAAGATCCCGACGTGCATATGCTCCGCCGCGTCGGATTGGCAGAGCGAGTTGGTCAGATTCGCGACCTGTTCATCGTCCTCTTCTTCAAACGCGGGGATCATCCGTCCCCTCCGAAACAGGAAGCATCCCCCGTCGCCAAGTGAAAGGATCACCAGTTTGCTGCCGTAGAGCATCGCGGCGGCAACCGTCGTTCCGTACGCCTTGACCGGTTCCATCCGGAGCGAAAACAGCTGCTCGTCCGAAAGGTGCTTCACTTCGCCTTTCCGCAGCGGACGGGCGGCGAGATCGCGCTCGACCAGCGCGTTCCACTCGCAGAGGAGCTGCACGCGAAGCTGGTTGGCGACGTCTTCCGTTCTGCGTCGGTAAAACGTGCGACGGTTCACATTGCGCAGGACGTTGATCGCCGCGTAGGAAGCGAACTTCGCCCCTCGGTCGGAACGGAGATAGACCGCCCCGCCGTGTCCGTCGCAGGAGGTCACGATCGTCCGCTCGGCGTCGTGGTAGGACGCCGAGTAGTCCTGGCAGACGATCCCGCTTTTGATATGATGACCGCCGATCGCGGTCTTCGTAAAGAACATACTCACCACTCCCAATCGTCGACGTCGGACAGTGCCGACTGTACTTCCTGCTGCACGATCTCGCCGGTCTTCTGCACCTCGCCCGCATGGACCGACGAATGGCTCGACTTGACTTTCGACGCCGTCAGCACAATGATCTTGATGATCTTTTCGAGCATACCGCTGTCGTAGCACTCGACCACGTCGCCGTTGTCCGAGACGAAATCGTTCAGGCACCGCAGCGTTCTTTCGTCGTCCAGTTCGATCGCGATCCCGTATTTCAGCGCGACGCGGAACCACGGCAGTTCCTTGAGCCGATCCAGCTGCTCCGTCGCTTTCTCGGTCGGATGCCCGTCGGTCAGAAGCAACAGGATCGGCGCCACCCCGCCGAAGTCGGGCATTATCCCGCCGTATTTCTCCTTTTTCAGGAGCGTTTCGAGCGTTTCGTACGCCAGATGCAGATTGCTCCAGCCGCCCGCCTTGATGTCGTCAAAGCGGAAATCGTCGATCTTCTTCTCGCGGTCTCCGTTGAGCAGCGACGCGGTCGTCGAGAAGGTGATGACCGTCAGATAGAAGTCGACGTTGCTGTTCTCGCCCTCGAGTTCGGTCAGATACTTCTGGACGTCGCGGATGGCGGAATTGACCTGACCGATGCGCTTCCCTCGCATACTGGTCGAAGTATCGACGAGGAGCATCAAGTTCAGTTTCTGTTTCGAGATCCGGTCGTTCATCGCGTTACCTCACCACTCGACGTCCGCGACGTTCTCCAGCCGGTCCGCGATCTCCGCCTGCGCCAGATCGTTGTTGTTCACCGCACCGTCGGCTCCGGTATGCGTCGAGGAGGACTTGACTTTCGACGCCGTGACGGCGATCACTTTGATCACTTTGCGGAGCGCCTCGGCGGTATAGACCTTCAAGACTGTCTCGGGATTCCCCGTGAACTTCTTCAGGACGTCCATCGCCTCGTCGGTGTCGATCCCGATCGCGAGCGCGTATTTGAGCGCGACACGGAACCATCCCTTCTTCTTGAGGGAGATCAGGTGATTCTCCCAATCGTAACTGGTCGGCATACCGTCGGTCATCAGAATGATGATCGGCGCCACGCCGCCGAGTTCGGGCATCTGCCCGCCCTTCGACCTCTTGCAAAGGTATTTCGACATCTCGTCGTATGCCCGCGAGAAATCGGTCCCGCCGTCCGCCGAAACGTCCTTCCACCTGAACTCCGAAACGCTCTTCGGCTCCGGATAGACCCACTTGACGTCGTCGCTGAAGGTCAAGGCGGAAATCTTGATGTTCACGTCGCCGGTATCCTCCTGGATCTCAGGCATGATCGCCATCACGTCCCGGATCGCGTTGTTCACCGCACCGAGTTTTTCACCGTCCATCGACCCCGAGTTGTCGATCACAAACAGCAGGTTTAGTTCCTGTTTTACGATACCGTCGCCCAAAACTTTGTCTTCCATTATTTGATCTCTCCTATCACGTTATTTTTGAATTTGATCTTCAGGTTCCGAACGATCGGAACCGGTTTTCCCTCCGGGACCACCCGGACCGTTCCCGCCTCGTCCTTGATCTCGATCTCGCCCTGCCCGGAGAATCGAAGCCCCCACAGGGTCGGGCGATTCGGGTTGGCAAGCACGATGCCGACCGGCTCGTTGTACGCGGAAGAATACTTGTCGAGATGCGTCGCCATGATCTCCTTGCCCAGATCGAGCGCGACGACGTTTCTGCCTACGCGTAGGACGCAGCAACCCTTGGTCTTCTTGCGGCAGAAGGGGCAAACGTCGTTCCGCTTCTTCTCCCCGAGCCCCAGGATGTACTCTTTTCCGCAACCGTCGCACCGGATGGTCTCGTCCCGGTAACGGGAGAGCAACCGGATCCACTCCAACTCGGTCGTGCGTTCGTTCTCTCGGTCGGTAAGACCGTCGACAAAGCTGCGGTGGAACGCCTCCTTGACGTAGAGCGGGATCATCGGCCAGTACTTGATGAGCGAGGTGTGATACCCGCGGATCGGACGGTTGGATTTGTCTTCTTTGTGGTAAACGAATACCGGGTCCTTGCCGAACATCTCGTATTCCGACGTCTCGTCCACGATGTCGTAGTTCTTCAGCCGCTCGCCCTCGAACGGGTTGCCGAGACAGAGCGCGAGAAACAGAATGATCGCGAGCGAGAAGCGGTCGGAGTGTACGTCGGGCATCTGTACCCCGCCGCCGGGCAACTTGTCTCCCCGCACGATCTCGGGCGCCATATAGCGCATCTTCCCGAGAATACCGAGGTTTTTCTTGTCGGCGGTCACGTTGTCGTTGTCGCAGATCAGAAGATCCCCTGTGTCGGGATCAAGGAAGAAGCTGCCGTCGTTCAAATCCTGATAAGAATACCCCATCTCGTGCAGTCGTTTGAACGCAAGGCACAGCTCGATGCACCAGTGCAACTTGGTCGAAAGATCCCGAAAAGCACTTTTTCCCGTCAGGTAGGACACGAAGGAAACGTAGTTCTTTGGGCGAAGATCCATCAGATAGCCGATCCGTCCGTCCTCGAAATCGATCAGCCTTTTTGGCCAAAGGAAGCTCGGCGAAGGACTCCCCTTTTCGATGTTGTTTTTCAGATTGTAGCGAAAGTCCGGATGGACCTCATACTTGTAGACCTTCAGAGCGTACCGGTCCGCGCCGTCGCTCACCAGATAGACCTCTCCCTGACCTCCCTCTCCGAGCAGATCAAGTACGGTCAGCGTTCTCCCTTCGAAGGAGATGGTATCGTTCTTCGAGAATTTCATTTTCTTTCCTTTCCGTCTTATCATCATGCCGTACGCCGCGTCAGATTATCGCCGCGATCCGTTCAAAGACCGGATCCAGTACGCCGAACCGGCAGAGCAGGTATCCCGACGCGATCAGGGCGACGACGCCGCAAAACGCGAGAAACGTCTTCATTCTGTTTCCTCCTTTCCGCTCGCCTCGACCCCGACGATACGGGGGGTCAGCGTCGCCGTGTCGATAAACGCCAGCGGAGAACGCTCGTTCTCGTGCGTTATCCGTCTCGCGAACAGGATCCGCTCTTCGGGTTTCATCTCTTTCGCGATCCGAAGGGCGGACGTCCCTCTTCCCGCGTTTCTGCCGTACGCCGCGCAGTCCGTGATCTCGCTCACGCAGAAGCCGGTGGAAATCACGAAGACCCGATCTTTCTGCGCGAAAGCGCAGCGGACCTGCATATCCCCGTCTTTGTCCAGTTTTCCGTAACGCCCCAGCACGCGCCGGAGCTTCGGAACGGTCTCCAAAACGAGTTTCTCCTTCGTCAGCTCACCCTCGATCAGTTTCCCGTCGTAGCGAAATACGTCCCCCTCGAATCCGCTCCCCGCCGCGCAGGCGACGATCCCGTCGTCGTTCGGGACCTTCCAGACCTGGAGGTTTTCGGGAAGCAGGCAGGACGCCTGATCCATGTATCCGCAGTACAGGACCGCCGCGGTGGACGCGGCGATATAAACAGTCCCTTCGTCTTTCACGATCAGCATTTCTTATCCTCCTATGTTTGCGGTTTCGTTCGTCGCGGTATCGTAGAGTTTGAACGGTGCGGACGACTGCGAGCTGTAGACCGCCGCATCGGAAAGCGCTTCGCCGAGCAGCGTCACCGTCTCCCCGTCCGAAAGTTCCTTCCGGTAGAAACCCCGCATTCTCGGAACGGCGTATTCGGAGCCGTGCCCGATCAGGCAATAGTCCGCGACCCTTTGCACGGAGAAATCGCCGTCGATGCAGAACAGCCGATCCCCCTGCGCGAGCAGGATGGTCCCGTTATAGAGGGAGCGCCCTTGCTCCTTCGCGCATTCGTCGATCTCGCCGAGTTCCTCCGTCTCCCGATTCAGCTCCGGAACGATCCGTTCCATAACGTGCCGTTTGGTAAGCGGCTCTCCCTTCAGGTCGGAGAACCAATCCGGGTGTGCGGCGATCCCGCGCTTGACCGCCTGATTGCAGGCGACGCCGACCAGAACACCCTCGGGCATCCGCAAAACGTTTGCCCCGAACGCGGTCTCTGCGTGCGTTACGACGTTTCCCCAAGTGCGCTGGGAGTCGGTCGCCAGAAAGACCTTCCCGTCTCTTACGCATCCGATAATGACACTCATGCTTCGTCCTCCTCCAGAATGGTCGGTATCATGGTTTTCGTGTCCCACAGCAGGATCGGGAACAACTTCGTTCCGGAATACTGCTGCACCAGCTTGTACGCCGCCCATAGCCGATCGACGACCGGCAGTTCGGAGAAGAGCGTCATCGCGTATCTGTACTCCGTGCTTTTCCATCCGAGCGTCTCGAGCGATTCGATCTCCTTGAGCGTCTTTCCGCCGGTGAGGATGAATCCTCCGCCCCCTTTGGCGAAGACCAGGTCGGTCCGGATCGCTCCGTCCTTCAGCCCGCCGATCCCGTCGATCGCCTCTTCGACCGTCGGAAGGATCTTGTGCAGCCCGTGCGCGGACAGCTCCTTCGGAAACGGGAGGTGCCGATAGCGGAGCCGGTCGAGATCCGGTTTCCACCGCTCGCCCGTCGCCGCAACCAGCGCTCTCGTTCCCGGGATCCGGCAGATCGGCATGTTCTCGGTCTTCAGCCCGAACTCCATTTGCCCGTAGTTCGTTACGTCGAAGCAGCTTTCCGCTATGTAGATGCAGCCGTTTTCCCTGACAATGATCATCCCGTTCTCACTCCTTTACGTATTCGAATTGCAGGTCTTTCGTGTCGATCAGAACGAAGGGCGCCCCGACGGCTCTGTCCACCGACGCCGAGAGGCGCAGAGCCAGAAGCGTTTCTTCTCTCTCATAAGTGCCGTCCTTTGCCCTCGTCTGCCGCACCAGATTCGCGGCGTCCTGCCCGCATCCAATCGACACGAACGAGGGAACCTCGTCCACCGAGAAATCGCCGTTCAGGACGAACAACCTGTCGCCCTGCGCCACTATAAACCCGCCCCCGTACTGTACCGTCGAGTCCTCCGCGTCCAGAAGATCCCGCTCCTTCAGTTCCCTGTAATACCGCGGAATGATCCGCATGACGAGGAACCGTTTGGTGAGCGGCTCGTCCCCGAGCTCCTCAAACCAATCCTTGTGACACGCGAGGATCTGCGTCACCCGAACCGCTCCCGCGTGTCCGAGCAGGATCCCGTGCGGCATACGGGTGATCTTGAGGTTGTTCTCGCCGAGGGACGTGATCTTGTCCCGATCCCCGCGGGACGTCTGCGTGTCCGCTCCCATCAGGACCCCGTCTTCCGTTTTCGCTGCAATGATGATGCTCATTGAAATTTTTCTCCTTCCGTGTTTCGGCTCATCTTGTGAAGAATGATAGAACGATCATAGCGATCCCCGCCGCCACGCCGACCAGACCGATCAGGAGATACTTCTTCAAATAGAATCCGCGCAAATTCGCGGGGGTGCCCGCAATCGCAACGACGCTCGTAATCCCGGTCAGAACGATCGCAATGATTCCGATTACAAAAAACAATACGTTTACCATCTGAAC
>CACZAZ010000002.1 GCA_902779285.1 uncultured Ruminococcus sp. | reverse complement strand
ACCTCGAAGATCGTGCGCGGCGGCGACCGTATCGGTGTCTACTACTGCGAGAAGGGCGCGAGCCAGCGTCCCTCGAAGGTCATCTATGACCGCGCGGGCTCCTCGATCGCGACCGCGTCCGCCGCGGATTTCGATTGGGACGCGATCTTTGACGGAGCCGATTGGTTCCACTTCACCGGCATCACCCCGGCTTTGAATCCCTCGGTCGCCGCGATCACCCTCGAGGCGTGCAAGGCGGCGAAGGCGAAGGGGCTGACCGTCTCCTGCGACCTCAACTACCGCAAGAAGCTCTGGACCCGCGACGAAGCGCGCGCGACCATGACCAAACTGATGGACTACGTCGACGTCTGCATCTCGAACGAGGAGGACGCGCACGACGTCTTCGGCATCGACGCGGAGAACACCGATATCGACAGCGGCAAGCTCAACCACGAGGGCTACAAGAGCGTGGCGCGGCAGCTCGCGGACAAGTTCGGCTTCAAGAAGGTCGCGATCACCCTCCGTTCCTCGATCTCCGCGAACGACAACGACTGGGCGGGTCTGCTCTACGACGGCAAGGACTACTGCTTCTCGAAGTCGTACCACATGCACATCGTCGACCGCGTCGGCGGCGGCGACAGCTTCGGCGGCGGTCTGATCTACGCGCTCCTGTCGGGTTATTCCACGCAGGAGGCGATCGAGTTCGCGGTCGCGGCGTCGTGTCTCAAGCACTCGATCCAGGGCGACTACAATATGGTCACGGTCGACGAGGTGAAAGCTCTCGCCGGCGGATCGGGCAGCGGCAGAGTTCAGAGATAATCCGGACCGCGATAAATGAATTGACGCCCCGACGGGATTCCCGTCGGGGCGTCGTGAATTGCGGGCAAGCCCGCATGAATTGACGGCTACGCCGTCATGAATTGCCGCGCACACCGAGTTCGGTGTGCGCGGCGTTGTTTCAGTTGACGAAGCCGATCTTGCGACGGACTTTGGAGAGGGTCTTGCGGGCGTAGTACGACGCCTGCTCGGCGCCGGATCTCATCACGGATTCGAGGTACGTTTTGTCGCCCATCAAGCGGTTGAACTCGTTCTGCACGGGGAGCAGCGCGTCCGCCGTGACCTCCCCTACGGCGGCTTTGAAATCGCCGTAACCCTTGCCGGCAAACTCCGCTTCGATCTCGTCGAACGATTTGCCGGAGAAGCAGGAATAGATGGTCATCAGATTCGAGACGCCGGGCTTGTCGGGGGAGAAGCGGACCTCCGCGCCCGAATCGGTGACGGCGCGTTTGAACTTGCGGAGGATCTCGTCGCGGGGGTCGAGGATGCGGACGACGGCGTTCGGGTTGGGGTCCGACTTCGACATTTTGAGGGTCGGCTCCTGCAGCGACATGATCTTCATTCCCGACTTCGGGATATAGGGCTCCGGCACGGTAAAGGTCTCGCCGTAGACCTGGTTGAAGCGGTCCGCGATATTGCGGGCGAGTTCCAGGTGCTGCTTCTGGTCGGCGCCGATCGGGACGAGATCGGCTTGATAGAGCAGGATATCCGCCGCCATCAGGGTCGGATAGGTGAAAAGCCCCGCGTTGATGTTGTCGGCGTGCTTCGCGCTCTTATCCTTGAACTGCGTCATGCGCGAGAGTTCCCCGAACATGGTGTAGCAGTCGAGGATCCAGCCGAGTTCGGCGTGCGCCGGCACGTGCGACTGGACGAACAGGACGTTCTTCTCGGGATCCAGCCCCGACGCGATATAGAGCGCCAGCGTCTCGTAGGTGCGGCGGCGCAACTCCGCGGGGACCTGCCGGACGGTGATCGCGTGCAGGTCGACGACGCAGTAAAAGGGCTTGTATTCCCCCGCGAACGCGGAAAAATTCTTGATCGCCCCCAGATAGTTTCCGATGGTCAGATTTCCCGAGGGCTGTACCCCGGACAAAACCGTTTTCAAGTCTCCAATCATATCAAATCTCCAAAGTTACGTCATTTCCCGCGCGATCTCCCCGAGGATCGAAACGCCCTCTGCGAGCTGCTCGTCGGTCGGGGTCGCGTAGGTCACGCGGAAGGAGTGCGCGGTGTATTTTTGCGTGTCGGTGGCGAACGCCGTACCCGGCACGACGGCGACCTTTTTCTCCATCGCGGCTTTCACGAAGGAGAGCAGATCGATCTTTTCGGGCAGCGTGCACCAGACGAAGAGCCCTCCCTCGGGTCGGGTGAATTCGACCGCGGCGGGGAAGCTGAACTCCATCGCCCCGAGCATGATCTCGCACTTCTTGCGGTAAAGATCGCGAATGGTCTTCACGTGCGCGTCAAAATCGCGCTCGGTCATAAAGCGGTGGCAGAGCATCTGGAAGAGCAGGTTGGTATGCACGTCCTCGGTCTGCTTGCAGACGGTCATCTTCGCGATCGCCGCCTTCGGCGCGACGGCGAATCCGACCCGCATCCCCGACGAGAGGATCTTCGAAAACGAGGAGGCGTAGACCACGATCCCGTCTTCGTCCATGCTCTTGATGGTCGGGATATCCTCGCCCGAGAAGCGGAGTTCCCCGTACGGGTTGTCCTCCAGGATCATCACGCCGTACTGCTTCGCCAGCCGATAGATCTCTTTCCGCTTTGCAAGCGAGGTGCAGATCCCGGCGGGGTTCTGGAAGTTCGAGATAACGTAGATCAGGCGGGCGCGGGGCTCGCTCTTCAGTTTTTCCTCCAGGATCGCGATATCCATCCCGTCGCGTCCGAGCGGAACGCCGACCACCCGTGCGCCGACCCCGCGGAACGCGTTCAGCGCGCCGATGAAACTCGGGTCCTCGCAGATCACCGCGTCGCCGGGATCGCAGAACACGCGGCAGGCAAGTTCCAGCGCCTGCTGACCGCCGGACGTGATCAGTACGTCGTCGAAATCGCGCCCGACGTGAAAGCGCTCCTTCTGCCGACGGGCGACCGCTTCGCGCAAGGGGGTATAGCCCTCGGTCGTCCCGTACTGCAGGGCGGCGGGGCCGTTCCGGTCGAGGATGTCCGACGTCAGTTGCCGGATATCTTCCAGCGGGAAGGACGCGGCGTTGGGGTTGCCGGCGGCGAACGCGATCACCGACGGGTCGCCCGCGTTCTTTAAGATCTCGCGGATCGCGGACGGCGCCAGATTCGCAAACGCCGAGGAAAAACGGTAGTCCATAGTTTTGCCTTTCTTTCGGGGGATGCTATATATATGGTTATTATACCTTTCCTCTTTTCGATTTGTCAAGAGAAAAGAAGAAATCCCATGATCCAAAACAAAAAACCTCCCGCAAAGGGAGGTTTTTTAAAGTGAGGGGATCAGCGGTATACGACGAAATAGTTCTCGCCGTCAAAACCGATCCCCTTGACGGTCGTTTTGTCGGACGGCAGGATCCTTTCGCACTCGGTCGCGTAGTCGATCCCGTCGAGCCCGATATACTTGCCGGTCGCGGGGTCTTTTTCGGAGACGCGTTCTTTGGCGGCGCGGATAACTCCGTCCGGATCGACTTGCAATATCGTTTCGGCGATCAGTTTGTTGTTTTGATAAAGCAAATATAACGCGCAATCACCTTCTTCGCCGTCCGTGTTCAGCAACGGAACAAGCAAATACCAATCGGAGTCATACAGATACTGATAGGATGCTGCGTCCGCGCCGGAAGAACAAACGTCCTGATACCTGTACTTGTTGATGTAGGGATACCGATCATAGTTTGTCCATTCAAAAATTTGGAGAGAGGAAAGAACGGTTGCTTTAAACGCCCAGTAAGCGTCGAACGCCGCCCGACCGTCTTCAATCGTGGAAAAGGGCTCCACCAGCCGGAATTCCGTCAGTTCGTTTTCGTAATACAGGATCCGATCGTCCTCCGCGTTCTTCCCGACGGGATAGATCCGCGACAGCCCCGGATCCTGATACACGACGCCGAGGATTTCAAAATCGGGATACGCCGAGAGACAAGCGGAGATTTTTTCAAAACAGGTGGCGTCTGCAAACGGCGTTCCGACGGTTCCCCCGAGCAGAGCTGAGAGTTCCCCCGTCACGCTCCCGTCGGGATCGAGTGCGAGAGCGTGCGCCCCGATCAACTCGCCCTGCTTTTTGAACAGGCACACGAAGAGTGACGTTTTTTCAAGGTACGTCCCGAGGATCGGGAGCGACGAAACCTCGTCCGCGTCGGCATAGAGCTCTGCGAGCGCGTCGGAGGAGCGGTCGTCGGCGATGTATTGCGCGATCGCCTCCCCCGTGACCGACGCCGGCGCCCGGTCGGTATAGAATTGCTCGATCCGCCCGTTTTCGACTTTCCCCTCGGCGTTGGCTTGGAGCGTGTAGGTCTGCCCTTCGGTTGCAGGCGCTGTGGATACGTCCGCGGTCTTTGGAGCCGGACCGCACGACGCGAGCAAAAGAAGCCCCGTGGCGAGGAGCAATACGAAAGAAACGGCGCGCAGCTTCATAACGACCTCCCGTTGACGTTTTGTTTCAACTTAATTATAGAAGAATGATCGGAATTAGTCAAGGTACGAAACGCACCCGCGGAAAAGGCGGGGGAGATCGCGGGGAAAGTTCTCGCGCGGGCGCGCGTATTTTTTTAGGAAAAGGAAAAGAAAACCCCTTTACTTTTCGGGACGGGTGTGCTATAATGCTATCTGGATTAATTTGTGATCCTATTCAGATTGATAAATAATAAACGGAGGAAGAAAAATGGCGATCGAAAGAAAAAAGATTTCCATGGACGGCAACACCGCGGCGGCGCACGTTTCGTACGCGTTCACCGAGGTCGCTGCCATCTACCCGATCACTCCTTCCAGCCCCATGGCAGAAGTGACCGACACCTGGAGCGCGACCGATAAGAACATTTTCGGCGGCCCCGCAAGAAACATCTTCGGAGAGAAAGTCAAGGTTATGGAGATGCAGTCGGAGGCGGGCGCCGCGGGCGCCGTGCACGGCTCGCTTGCCGCGGGCGCTCTGACCACCACCTACACCGCGTCCCAGGGGCTTCTTCTGATGATCCCCAACATGTATAAGATCGCGGGCGAACTGCTCCCCTGCGTCATCCACGTTTCGGCTCGCTGCGTCGCCTCGCACGCGCTGAACATCTTCGGCGATCATTCCGACGTCTACGCCTGCCGTCAGACCGGTTTTGCGATGCTCGCGGAATCCAACCAGCAGGAGATCATGGACCTCGGCGCCGTCGCGCACCTCGCGACCATCAAGGGCAGAGTTCCGTTCATCAACTTCTTCGACGGTTTCCGTACCTCGCACGAGATCCAGAAGATCGAGGCGTGGGATTACAAGGATCTTGCCGAGATGGTCGACTGGGACGCGATCAAGGCGTTCCGCGAGCGCTCCATCAACCCCGAGCATCCCGTGCTGCGCGGCTCGGCTGAGAACGGCGATATCTTCTTCCAGCACCGCGAGGCGTGCAACTCCTACTACGACGCGCTCCCCGCGATCGTCGAGGAGTACATGGGCAAGGTCAACGCCAAACTCGGCACCGACTATAAACTCTTCAACTACTACGGCGCGCCCGACGCCGACCGCGTGATCATCGCGATGGGCTCGGTCTGCGACGTGGCGGAGGAAGTGATCGACTATATGCTCGCCGCCGGCGAGAAGGTCGGTCTTATCAAGGTCCGTCTCTACCGTCCGTTCGTCGCCGCGAAACTCGCGGAAGCAATTCCGCAGAGCGCGAAGAAGATCGCCGTCCTTGACAGAACCAAGGAAGCCGGCGCTCTCGGCGAGCCGCTCTACCTCGACGTCGTCGCGGCGCTGGCGCAGACCGGCGTGAAGGCGAAGGTCGTGGGCGGCAGATACGGTCTGGGTTCGAAGGACACCACCCCGGCGTCCATCTTCGCGGTTTACGAGAACCTGAAGAAGAGAGAGCCGAAGCACAACTTCACCATCGGCATCAAGGACGACGTGACCGGGCTTTCGCTTCCCGAGAAGGTCGCTCCCGACACCGCTCCCGCGGGGACCATCGCCTGCAAGTTCTGGGGGCTGGGCGGCGACGGCACCGTCGGCGCGAACAAGAACTCCATCAAGATCATCGGCGACCACACCGACAAGTTCATTCAGGCGTACTTCCAGTACGACTCGAAGAAGACCGGCGGTATCACCATCTCGCACCTGCGTTTCGGCGACAAGCCGATCAAGGCGCCCTACTACATCACGAAGGCGAACTTCGTCGCCTGCCATAACGTGGCGTACATCCTGAAGGGCTACAAGATCGTGCAGGACGTCAAGCCGGGCGGCACCTTCCTGCTCGACTGCCAGTGGACCGAGGCGGATCTCGACAAGCACCTGCCGAACTCGGTCAAGTCCTACATCGCGAACAACGGCGTGAAGTTTTACATCATCAACGCGACCGCGATCGCCGCGAAAGAGGTCGGCAACCCGAAGGTCAAGAACACCGTGCTTCAGTCGGCTTTCTTCGCCCTCGCGAAGATCCTGCCCACCGCGGACGCGATCAACTACATGAAGTACATGGCGACCAAGTCCTACTCCAAGTTCGGCGAGGACGTCGTCGCGCAGAACCACAAGGCGATCGAGCAGGGCGCCGGGGCGCTGGTCGAGGTCAAGATCCCCGAGGCGTGGAAGAACGCGGGCAAGGATAAGGCGGAGAAACCCGTCAAGTCCGATCGCCCCGAACTCGCCGAGTTCGTCAACAAGATCGTCACCCCCGTCGGCAAGATGGACGGCGACAGTCTGCCCGTCTCCGCGTTCGTTCCCTACGTCGACGGTACGCTCCCGCAGGGCGCCGCTGCGTTCGAGAAGCGCGGCGTTGCCGTCTACGTTCCCGAATGGAACCCCGAGAAGTGCATCGGGTGCAACAACTGCTCTTTCGTCTGCCCGCACGCCACCATCCGTCCGTTCGCGATGACGGCTGCCGAGGCGAAGGCGGCTCCGAAGGTCACCAAGTTCTCCCCGAAACCGGTCGCCAAGACCGAGTACAAGTTCACCGTCGCGGTCTCTCCGCTCGACTGCATGGGCTGCACCCTCTGCGTGAAGGCTTGCCCGGTCAACCAGGGCGCCGACAAGAAGGCGGCTGCCGCGGGCGTCAAGGCGAGCGCCGCGGATTACGCGATCCGTATGGTCCCGCAGGAAAGCCAGCTCGACCAGCAGGCGGCGTTCAATTACGCCGTGGCGAACGTGTCCGAGAAACCCGAACTGATCGCGCCGACCGTCAAGGGAAGCCAGTTCAAGCAGCCGCTGCTTGAGTTCTCGGGCTCCTGCGCGGGCTGCGCCGAGACCTCCTACGCCCGCCTCATCACCCAGCTGTTCGGCGAGCGGATGTATATCTCGAACGCGACCGGGTGCTCCTCCATCTGGGGCGGCTCGGCTCCCGCGACCCCGTACACCGTCAACCGCGAGACCGGCAAGGGTCCGGCTTGGGCGAACTCCCTGTTTGAAGACAACGCCGAGCACGGTCTCGGACTTGCCCTCGGACAGAAGACCATCCGCGAGAAGCTGAAGGGCTACGTCGAAGAGCTCGCGGCGAACGCGAAGAAGGACGACGTCAAGGCGGCTTGCGCCGAATATCTCGACACCTTCGAGGACGGCGCGAAGAACACCGAAGCGACCAAGAAGCTGGTTGCCGCGATCGAGGGCTGCGACTGCGAACTCGGCAAGAAGATCCTGCTTGAGAAGGATTATCTGTCGAAGAAGTCGGTCTGGATCTTCGGCGGCGACGGCTGGGCTTACGATATCGGCTTCGGCGGTCTCGACCACGTTCTCGCCTCCGGTGAGGACGTCAACGTGATGGTCTTCGATACCGAGGTCTACTCCAACACCGGCGGACAGGCGTCCAAGGCGTCCAATATCGGACAGGTCGCGCAGTTTGCCGCCGCGGGCAAAGCGATCGGCAAGAAGAACCTCGCGGAGATCGCGATGTCCTACGGCTACGTCTACGTCGCGCAGGTCGCGATGGGCGCCGATATGAATCAGCTGCTCAAAGCCCTGACCGAGGCGGAAGCGTACCACGGACCGTCGCTCATCATCGGCTACGCTCCCTGCGAGATGCACGGCATCAAGAAGGGCGGTATGCAGAACTGCCAGCAGGAGATGAAGCGTGCGGTCGAGGCGGGCTACTGGAATATGTTCCGCTACAACCCGACCCTCGAGCACAACAAACTCTCGGTCGACAGCAAGGATCCGACCGGCGACTACCAGGCGTTCATCTCGAACGAAGCGCGGTACGCTCGTCTGGCGCAGTCCTTCCCCGAAAGAGCGAAGGATCTGTTCGCCAAGGCGGAAGCCAACGCGAAGGCCCGCTACGAGCGCCTCAAGAAGTTTGGAGATTTCTATTCGTAATTCTTCCAAACAAAAAAAGAACTCCGGGTCCGCCCGGAGTTCTTTTTGGTTATAAGTTAAAACGTCTCCGCGAACACCTTGACTTTTCCCCGCAAAAGGTGTATGATACAAATGAAGGCGGGCGAAAAAGTCCGCCCGGACTCCCCCCGCGGGGGAGGATCAAAAAAATCGGAGGAAACTATGAAAAACCTGCTGAACAAACTCATTGCGGAATGTATCGGGACATTCGTCCTCGTCTTCGCCGCCTGCGGAGTGGCTGCTTTGACCGGCGGCTCGCTCGTTGCGACGGCGATGACCTTCGGGCTCGTCATCGTGGCGATGGCGTACTCGGTCGGACGGGTGTCGGGCTGCCACATCAACCCCGCCGTGTCGCTGGGTTGCGCTCTGACCGGGAGAATGACCTGGACCGAGTGCTGCGCGTACGTCTGCGCCCAGATCGTCGGCGGCTTCGTCGGCGGACTCGCGATCTTCGGGATCGTGAAAATGGCGGGTATCGGACGTATCGGCGACGCGTGCAACTACGTGATCGGCGGCGATCTTGATGCCGGCGCGATCGTCGCTTCGCTGCTCACCGAGATCATCCTGACCTGCGTCTTCGTCTACGTGATCCTGAACGTCACCGACGAGAAAGCCGGCACGAGCAAGAAAGCCGGCGTGATCATCGGCTTCACGCTGACGCTGGTCCACCTGATCGGCATTCCGCTGACCGGGACCTCGGTCAACCCTGCCAGAAGTCTTGCGACCGCGCTGAACGCCCTGATCTTCGACGGCACGACCGACGCGCTTGCCCAGGTCTGGATGTTCATCGTCGCGCCGCTTGCGGGGGCCGCTCTCGCGGCTGTGATCTACAAGGTGCTGAACGCCGACAAAGCCGAAGCCGCCGACAAGGAATAATCCTTTACAATCAAAAACGACCGAAGCGAACGCTTCGGTCGTTTTTTTTGTCAGACGATAAAAATGCGGACGATCTCGTTCAGAAAATCGTAAAGACCGTGCCCGACCGCCAAACCGGGGTATTTGCAGTCCCGGATCTTATAGCGGCAGGTCCCGAACACAAGCCCGATGCCGAAGGTAAACGGGACCTGTACGAGCGAGCCGTTGATCAGATGCGACAGCCCGAAGAGCAGAGCTGCCAGAATCACGCCGAGATACTTCCTTTTTATAAAGAAGGAGGTCAGCGTATCCTGGAGATAGACCCGGAAGATCAACTCCTCGACGGGACCCACGACAAGAAAATAGAACAAAAACCCGTAGACGATCCGAAACCACGAGAAATCGCTGTGCTGACCGACGAGCGAAAACCCGCAGAGCGCCGGAACAAACGCGATCGCAAGCGAGAGTATGAGCGCGATCGCGACGCCGATCCCGTACTGCCTGACGTTCTTCAGGTCAAATTCGGGTTTGACGCCCGTTATTTTCATAGCGATCAGCGCGACCGCGGCGTTGGCGTAATTGACGAGGACCAAAAGAAGGATCTTCAGCCACGTCCGCCCGATCGAAAAACACAGTCCGCCGAGATAGGTAAAAACCGCGATCAGAAGAAGCGAGAGGATCAGTACCGCCCCTCTTTTCCGTTTTGTTGTATCCGTCAAGCCCGTCACCTCACAAAATAACGTCGGCTTTTTCTTACCATTATACTCGAAAAAAGCGGTTTTTGCAACCCTTTTGAGGGGGAAAAGCGCCAAAACGGACGCCGCCGGTTGACGCGACCGTTCGCATCTTTTCCGACGCCGCGAAAAAAATGATCGTCCCCCCTTGACAGATGATAGAAGTCTTGCTATAATAATGATAGACTATCTATCAGTTTGATAGCGAAAAGGTCACAAAAACCGCGGATCGCACGAAAAAACCGCAAAAACGGGCGGACGGCCGCGGAATACGAAAGGAGAAACGCAAATGTCTGTAATGGACGCCAAACGGAACTACGTGGTCGACACGGCGACCAAGTTGTTTCTGTCCCGCCCGCTGTCGCAGGTTACGGTGCGCGACGTCGCGCAGGAGGCGGGGGTCGGGGAGGCGACGGTCTACCGCTATTTCTCGGCAAAATCGTCGCTGATCGTCGCCGTCGCCCTGAAACTGCAGGGAGAGGTGGCGCAGTACTTCCTCAGGGAGAGCAAGCCGGTCAACGGCTACACCAAACTCGTCAAGTTCTACGCTTCCTACGTCGATCTGTTCGCCTTCCGTCCCGAACTCTACCGCTTCCTTTACGAGTTCGACGCATTCTGCGTGGAACAGCGGGTCAAGGGGCTGGACGAGTATTCCGACAACCTCGACGTCTTCCGCGACGCGTATCTTGCCGCCTATAACGAAGGGCTGCAGGACGGGAGCGTCCGCGAGATCCGGGACCCCTCGCTGTTCTACTATACGACGACCCACGCCGTGCTGGCGCTGGCGAAGAAGCTGGCGATGGAGGGCGGGATCGTGCGTCAGGATCAGTTGACCGATCAGATCGGCGAGATCCGGATGCTGAACGAAACCTTCCTCTATATGCTCAAAAAATGATTTTTCCCTCCCCGCGGGGGAGACGACAGACCCATCTGAAAGGAGAAGATATCGGTAAAAGATATCGGGTGGCATTATGAAACGACTGACGAAAAAACAGATGATCATTTTTGCCGTGGGGCAACTCGGATGGTCCACGCTCAGCGGGATCATCAACGCGATGCTGGTGACCTTCTATCTCCCGAGCAAGGAGAATATCGAACTCGGCGCGATCCAATTCATCAAGCCGGGCTTGATCGTCTTCGGCGTTCTGACGATCCTCGGGCTGATCACCGCGGCGAGCCGTATCTTCGACGCCGTGACCGACCCGCTGATCGCCAATCTCAGCGACCGCTGCAAGAGCCGTCGGGGCAGGCGCATCCCCTTTATGCAGATCGCGGCGATCCCGCTGTCCGTCGTGACGGTACTGCTCTTCTGCGCTCCGGTCGACGGGATCAGCCCGAAGAACGTGGTCTGGGTCTCGGTGTTCATCATCCTGTTCTACCTGTTTATGACCATGTACTGCACACCGTATAACGCCCTGATCTCCGAGTTCGGAAAGACCCAGGACGACCGGATGTTCATTTCGACCGCCATCTCGCTGACCTTCTTCGCCGGCACGCTGCTCGCCTACTCGCCGATGGTGTTCGCCGGGATGCTGCAGGGGTCTTTCGGCTTCAACGGCAGCTACCGCGTCTGCTTCATCGTCCTCGCCGCGATCGCGTGCGTCTGTATGCTGCTCCCGACCTTCCTTCTTCACGAAAAGGATTTCGTCGAGACCAAGCCCTCCGGCGTCAATATGTTCCGCGCCCTCGGCAGCACCTTCAAAAACCGCGAGTTCCGCGTCTTCGTCGGCTCGGATATTATGTACTGGATCGGGCTGACGCTCTTCCAGACGGGGCTGCCCTTCTTCGTGCAGACCTCGATGAAACTCGGTATTTCGATGACGATGTACTTTATGGGCGGGATGACGGTGCTTTCCGCCGCCTTCTATCCGATGGTTTCTGGGCTGACCCGCAAATTCGGCAAGAAAAAACTGACGATCGCGGGCTTCCTCGGTCTGGCGCTGGCGTACCTCATCACGGCGCTGATCAACGTGAATATTCTGCCCGGCGCGGTCTTCGGCGTGGCTATCTGCGTGATCGCCGCCTTCCCGATGGCGCTGCTCGGCATCATCCCGCAGGCGATCGTTGCGGACGTTGCCGAGGCAGACGGCCGCGTGACCGGCGAGAACAAAGAGGGAATGTTCTTCGCCGCCCGCACCTTCGCTATGAAATGGGGGCAGTCGATCGCGATGCTGGTCTTCACCTCGCTCGCGATCCTTCGCGCGACCCGGACAGAGGAAACTGATCCCAACAGCATTGCTGCGTCGGTTTTCGGGCTGCGCTGGGTCGCGATCGTCGCGATCGCGTTCTGCCTGCTCGGGGCTCTGCTCCTGACCTTCTATAACGAGAAGAAAATTATGCGTACCATCGTAAAGGAGGATCCCGCGCCCGAAACCGCTGAAGTGAAAACCGCGCCCGAAAACGGATCCGGCGAAACGGAGGAGAACTGATATGCGGTGCGTCTTCGACCTGTTCTATCGCGTCGACGGGGAGGATAGGACGCTCTCCTGCAATATCGAAAACGACGACGCGACCCTCTTTATCCGCGACGAAGCGGGGCGGCGTACCGTCACCCTGCGGGCAAAACGCGACCTGACGCTGCGATCCTACCGGGAGACCGAACACGATCTTCCGGGGACGACGGGCGACGGGCTGTCCGACCTGTTCTTTCTGAACGGCTACCAGTCCTGGACCGACACGAAAGAGACGTATCTTTCCGAAACGGAGCGCGACGTCACCCGGCTCCCGCGCTTTCTGCTCTCTCGCTTCGCGTTCGACCGCTACGGCGACGCTTCGTTCTACCGCTACGACGAGAATACCCTGCACGGCTACGACCTGTTCTACCGCCGCGGCGAGCGCGAATGCTTCTTCGCGAATCTGAACGGCGAGAACGCGTTCCTTCTGTTTGAAGTCGACCGCACGACGGGCAAGATGACGTTGACGAGCGACCTCGACGGGGCTGCGGTTTCGGCGGGGGAGGAGTTCACGCTCTGCGACTACCTCTCGTATCCGTCGATCGCGGAGGGGGTTTCGGCGTTCCGGGACGCGTTTTCCCCCCGAAAAGCCGAAAAACTGCTCGGCTATACGTCGTGGTACAACTACTATCAGAACGTAAACGAAGAGATCCTTTCGCGGGATCTCGCGGCGCTTGACGAGCGATTCGATCTGTTCCAGATCGACGACGGCTACGAGACCTTCGTCGGGGATTGGCTCGACGTCGATCCCGTCAAGTTCCCGCACGGGCTCTCTCCCTTCGTCGAGCGGGCGCACGAACGCGGCATCCGTGCCGGGATCTGGCTCTCTCCCTTCGTCGCGGAGAGCAGGAGCCGCCTGTTCACCGAGCGCCCCGACCTGTTCCGCAGGGATGAAAACGGGCAGCCGATCGTCTGCGGCTCGAACTGGAGCGGCTTTTACGCGCTCGACCTGGACGACCGGGAGGCACGGGACTATATCCGGAAGTGTCTTGCGCACTACGCCGGGATGGGCTTCGACTTCTTCAAACTCGATTTCCTCTACGCCGCGTGTCTGCCGACCTATCCCGGAAGGACGCGGGCGCAGGTCGCCTCGGACGCCTTCGCTTTCCTGCGCGATTGCCTCGGGGACAAACTGATCCTCGGGTGCGGCGCGCCGCTCTTCCCGGCGGCGGGCAAGTTCGATTATATGCGGGTGGGACCCGACGTTTCGCTCAAATTCGACGACGCGTGGTTTATGCGCTTTATGCACCGCGAGCGCGTCTCGACCAAGATCACGCTGCAGAACACCGTCTACCGTTCGCTCTTCGACGGCGTGCTTTTCGGGTGCGATCCCGACGTGTTCCTGCTCCGCGACGATAATCTCTCGCTCTCTTTTGACAGGAGAACGGCTTTGATCACGCTGAACGCTCTGTTCGGGCGGCTGCTGATGACGAGCGACAATATTGCCGACTACGACGGGGAGAAGCTCGATCTGCTCACCCGCGCGCTGTCGCTCTTCCGGGGCGCCCGCGTCAAAAATTACCGGAGAGAGGGAGATACGATCCGGATCACCTACGCCCACGCCGGGCGTGACGACGTGATCGTTTACAATACGAGAAAGGGTGTTTTGATATGACCGACAGGACGAAAACCGTTTTCGGCAATCCGATCGACCGGAAAACCGTGAAGAAAGCCGAAAAGTCCAAGGCGAAATATCTGAAAAAATACGGCGACGACAGTAAGACCGACTACCGCTTCGCGTTCCCCCCGATCGGGCAGCTTTCGCACATCGGGGCGCGGAATATCGTCTCGGGAGACGGGACGGAGACGATGGACGGCAAGCCCCTGATCGTCGGGAATATCCGGATGGGCTTCGGGCATTACCGCATCTCGATCGCGATGGCGTCCTGCGCGAGAGCGCTCGGCTTTACCCCGTATTGGCTCGACCTCGCTTCGTTCGACGCGACCGGGTCGAAGATGATCCGCGAGCAGAACGATCTGTACTCGCTCGCCTCCCGCATCTCGCAGAGATCGCGGCTGTTCAACCGGCTGATCTGGGAGCCGCTCAACTCCGAGGGGTTCAAGAAGATCACCTACAACGCGAAGGATCAGAAAAACAGCGAACTGCTGGTCCCGCTCTTTTCGCATATCGACAAGGATACGCCCTATATCGCCACCCACGTTTGGCCGAGCCAGGCGGCGGTCCACGCCGGTATGACGCACGTCGTCAACGCGATCCCCGACAACTGGCCGATGGGACTCCATCTGTCCGAGGGCGCGATCCATACCGTGCAGACCCCGTTCGCTTATCTCGGGTACAAAACGCTCGAGGGATTCGCCAAACCCCCCCTGAAAGGGATCCCGGAGAGCGACCTTTACGCGGTCGGCTGCTACGTCGACCACGAACTGCTCCGCGATCTCGAGGAGGATAACCGCCTCCGCAAAGAGCGGATCGCGTCGGGCGGACCCATACGGATCCTGCTCAACGTCGGGGGTGCCGGCGCCGGGGGAGACCTGTTCCTCGGGATGATCGAACACCTGACGCCCTACGTCGAACGGGGCGAGGCGGCGCTGTTCCTCAACGCGGGCGACCACGCCGGGGTGTACGAACGCTTGAAAGCCCGGATCGGGGCGCTCGGCGGGCTGCGCTGTTTCCGAAACGACTTCGAGGGGCTGAAGCGCTACGCGTCCGAGATCCGGGAAGGAGAGGCGCGGGGCGTCACGCTGATCTGCGACGACGATATTTTCTCGGCGGTCTACGCGACCAATCTGCTGATGCCGGTGTCCGATCTTTTGGTCACCAAGCCGAGCGAACTCGCCTACTACCCGATTCCCAAACTCTTTATGAAGCATATCGGGGGACACGAGGTCTACGGCGCGATCCACGGCAGAGAGTTCGGGGACGCCACGGGAGAGTACGCCGAACTTCCCGATCTCCGTCGGGCGCTCGACCGCCTGCTCACCGACCGCGAGATCCTGCCGCACTTCTGCGATCGGATCACCGAACTGAAGGGGCAGGGATACTACGACGGCGGCTACCGCTGCGTCCGCCTTGCGGCGGGCTTGGCGACCGAATAAAAACCGCGAAAACCGCGAAAACCGCGAAAACCGCGAAAAACCGCAGAAAAAACCGCAGAAAAACAGCAGAAAAACCGCAGAAAAAACCGCGAAAAACCGCAGAAAAAACCGTAGAAGAAACCGCGAAAAACCGCAAAAACCGCAGAAAAACCGCAAAAACCGCAAAAACCGCGAAAAACCGCAGAAAAAAACCGCGTCCGCACGAAACCGTGCGGACGTTTCTGTTTTGTTGCGGAAAGGGGATCAGATGACGCGCCGTTTCTCCGCCAGCGTCTCCCCGTCGAAGCGGATGAAACTGATCGTGCCGATCTCCTGTAATCCCGCCTCGATCTTGTGACCGTCGATCTCGGCGGAGAGGGTGTGTTCGACCTCCAGCACCGCCTTCATCTCGTCGTAGACCCGCCCGTTGACGATCAGCTCGTTCACCTTTTTCAGGCGGCGGTAGACGATCTCGTATTTGTCCTTGGTCGCTTCGAGCAGGATCCGACCGCGTTTGGTCATATCCGCGTCGCGCAGCGGCGGCGTGCCTTTGCCCCGGAACTTCTGTTTTTTCGCCCTGCCGTCGCGAACGCGTTGACGCTTTTTCTCCTTTTTCTTGCCGATCCGTTCGATTTGAAGTAGGAGCAGGAGGATCAGCGGCAGCCCGATAAACATCACGCCGATCCAGAAGAGATCCTTTCTGTCGGCGTAGATCGCGGCTTGGGATCCGTCGAAGTCCAACAGATACTCGGTTGCGGTCCGTATCTCGATCACGTCGTCGATCTTCGGATTGACGAGAAGCCGCAGTTCCGTCCCTTTTTCCAAACCGTTCAGGGCGGTTTCGAGTTCGTCCGTAGCGGTGACCGAGAAGAGCCGGTATTCGGCGCCGTCCGAAAACGCGAGGACGCGGTCTTCGCTCCGGTATTCCTCAAACGAGCCGACGTAACTTTCGGCGCCCTCCCGTTCGATCGGCGCGTACTTGCGGGACTGATAGATCATGAACGACCCGAGCGCGGCCATGATCAAAAAGATCGTCAGTTGCAGGATCAAGCTCCCCCGGAGGACCCGGAGCGCGCGGTCGTAAATATCTTCGTCTTCTCTTCTTTGCATAACGGACCTCGTTTTGCTTTTTCACCACATTATACCACGTCCCGGGGGTGAACGCAAGTATTTTCCGAAAACGCGCCGTAAAACCGCGTGCGGTTTCGTTTTTTCGACCCCGTTCCGCTTGACTTTCCACGGCAAAATGGTATAATAGGAGCGAAAAGAAAACGCCGTGACTACGACGAAAGAGAGGAAAAACGAAATGAAAAACAAACTCGGGATCGCGGCTGCCTGCCTTTCGGGGGTCAAGGAGATCGACGCGCTCGAACTGATCCGCGACGCGGGATTCGAGTCGGTCTTCTCAGAGGATAACGATCCGAAGACCGTCCTTGCGATCCGTGAAAAGTGCGACAAACTCGGTCTCGTCTGCGATTCGCTCCACGCGCCGTGGAGAGGGATCAACGATATCTGGCTGGAAAGCGACGCGTGCAAACCGCTGCTCGACGGGATCTACCTTTCGGTCGACGCGGCGGCGGGCGCGGGCATCCCTGCGATCGTCACGCACGTCTCGTCCGGCTGGTTCCCGCCCGAGATCTCGCGGATCGGCTACGAACGCTTCGACGCTCTGGTCGATTACGCCGGCAAAAAGAAGGTCAAACTCGCTTTTGAAAACCTGCGGCGGCTCGGGCATCTCGCGGTTCTGATGGATAAATACGAGCAGAATCCGTGGGTGGGCTTCTGCTACGACTGGGGACACGAGCATTGCTATACCGAGACGGTGAAATACCTCGATTTCTACGGCGACCGCCTGCTGGTCACGCACATCCACGACAATTTCGGGCGCGACCACAACGACTATTACGCCGACCCCGACGCGCACCTGATGCCCTTTGACGGCAATATCGACTACGCGGATATTATGACGCGGCTGCGGAAGACCGACTACGCGGGCAGTCTGACCCTCGAACTTTTCCGCGAGGGCAAATACGCCGACACCCCCGACCGCGAGTATCTCAAGATCGCCTTCGAGCGTTTGCAGCGGATCGTTTCGCTCGGCAAGTAAGGAGACTTGCGTGGAGACCTTCATCTGGCTGGCTGCGACCCTGCCGCTCCCCCTGATCCTGTTCGGGCTCGCTCTTTTCGCGTGGTTTCGCAAGACCCCGATGTGGTTTTTTTCGGGCGTCCCGGGACCCGAGGTGTCGGACGTCCGCGGTTTCAACCGGGCGAACGCCGCGATCTGGGCGTGCTTCTCGCTCCCGTTCTTCGCGGCTGCCGGCGTCGGGACCGTCCATCGCCTCGCGGCGGCGGCGATCATCCTCGCGGGCTGCCTTATCGGGATCCCCCTGACCGTGTTCGCGTATCACAAGGTTTGCAAAAAATACACGAGGGCAGAATGAAACGCCACCCCGTGATCGACCCTTAAAAACGCCCCGTGATCGACCCTGAAAACGCCCCCGCGATCGACCCTTAATAACGCCCCGTAATCGACCCTGAAAACTTGCGGCGCGCCGTTCGGCGCGCCGCGTTTTTGTTTCAGTCTTTCCAAACGAAGGTGGGATAGAGATCCTTCTCCCCGTTGTCGATCAGCAGATTCTGCCCCGACATGGAGCGGTTGGTGAGCGTCAGGAAGATCACCCAGTCCGCGATCTCGTCGACCGTTGCCCATTTTCCGAGGGGCGTGACGTCCATGATCTTTTTCCAGAGGGCGGGATCGCTCGTCACGGGGTCGTTTGACTCGGTCAAGACCCCGCCGGGGGAGATCGCGTTGACCGTCACGCCGCGCGGGGCGAGTTTGATCGCGAGGTTCTTCATATACCCGACGAGCCCCGCTTTCGACGCGGCGTAGGCGGGGAACTCCTGCCCGGTGACGGCGGACGCCGAGGCGTTGAAAAGCACCGAGCGCAGGGCGGGCGACGCACAGAATTTTTCGGCTGCGTTCATCGCGCCGATAAGATTGGTTTCGATATCGTTCTCCCCGTTCTGCGTCCCCGCGTTGAGAAAGAGGATATCGACGGAGGGAATATCGGGCAGCGAGGCGGCGTCGCGCACGTCTGCGACGGTGTGTAAATAGCGTTCGTTCCGGATCGAAGCGGGCAATAGATCGATCCCGAATACCGTATGCCCGAGTGAGAGGAACCGCTCCGCGACCGCCTTCCCGATCCCGCGGGACGAACCCGTTATGACGATATTCATACCAAAACCCCCTCGCTTTCGCTGTTTTCGGCGGACGTTCGTTTGAGGTACGGATCCGCGATCCCCTCGCGCTCCCAGCGGCGCACGATCTTATAGCCGAGCGGGGAGAAGATCACCTCGCAGAAGAGTTCCGCTCCCGCCCCGAGCAGCGAACAGGTGAAGCATTGCAGGATCGTCCAGGAGAAGCCGTCCCAGAAGATCGGGGCGAAGACCGTGAAGGTCAGGATCGCAAAGATGAAATTGTCGAAGAACTGCCCGAGAAAGGTCGAGGCGTAGCACCGGGTAAAGAAGGCGAGTTTGCCGTCGGGATTCCGCTTGAACGCCCGCCCGATCCCCCAGTTCATAAAGTTGTTGATGAAAGCGGAAAAGAGAAACGCGACCGTGCTGGAAAGCAGGATGAACCAGGTGCCGCCGACGGTCTGATTGAACGCGGAGAAATCGTCCTTCGTCGGGATGACGCTGACGATATAAAAGAAGAAGCAGACGATCAGGTTGACGCCGATCGCGAACACCGAGAGTTTGGTCGCCGCCTTCGGCCCGAACGCCTTCGTCACGACGTCCATACACAAAAACGACAGCCAGGACACAAGGATCCCGCCGTCGAGCGCAAGGTATGCCGACTGGTAGATCGTCTTGTTCGCCAAAAGATTCATCATCACGACCGACACGGCGAAGAGCGTGGCGACGGTCGCGGGGATACAGCGGAACAGAAGCCGCGTATCCGCCCAGTCTGCTTTGATTCTGTTTTTCATTGTTTCTCCTTGGTTTTGTTTTTTAAAGCGAAGGATTTAGAGCCCGAACTCCGCTGATTTGCAGCCGCGTTTCCCGGTTGCCCGACCATTATAGCACAAGAAAAAGAAAAATGCAAGAGGGATGCGCGTTGCGCCGCGAAAAACGCGCAACGGTGGCAAAAAGAAAAGAAGCGGGGCGACCCCCGCGCGATTCTTCGCCCTTGGCAAAGCGATATATCCGCCGTAAGCGACGTATACGACACGTTCTGCGCCTGCAGAGAACGTAATACGCCCCGCCGCAAAACGCGGCGGGGCGCAAACGGGTCATTCGACGGTCGCGCCGAACGGGATGAATCCGAGCTTGGCGAGCTTGAAGCACTGCTTGCCGAACGGGATGCCGATAATGGTGATGCACCAGAGGATCCCCGCGAAGATAAAGCCGAAGCCGAGCCCGATCCCGCCGAAGATCAGCCAGATCACGTTGGCGATCGGGTGCTTGCCGAAATCGGTCGAGACCTTCGTGCCCATGGGCCAGATCGCGACCCGCGCCAGCTTGAAGCATTGCTTGCCGAAGGGGATGCCGATAATGGTGACGCACCAGATAATGCCGAGGAAGAACCACGCGAGAGCCATTTCAAGTCCGGTCAGAATGAGCCAGATGACGTTGCCGATCGTTTTCATAATACGTTTCCTTTCGGTTTTGATTGGGTTGCCTTTCCCATTATAGCACGGCTTCCCCCCGACGGTCAACGGCTGACGCGGAAAACGTCAAAAAAAGCCGAAATACCGCCGCGCCGCCCGAAAACAGGATGAAAACTCCGTTCTGCCCCGTGCTTTGCGGTCAAAGACTTCAAACCCGCTCCCCTCGCTTCGCAAACGACCGCCAATCTGTAAATTTTATTTGTCAATGTAAAGAAAACTTTGCGGAAACGGCTGTAAAGCAACGGAACGGCGAATTCCGAGCCGTTCCGCTGATCCGTTTCTTTATGAAAGTTCATTGTTCCGGCTTCAGGCGCTGCGCCCGCTACGGGGATGCGGTCGTACCCGGAAAGAAAGGGCGCGGCTTGCAGAAAGCGGGAAAACCCGTCGCTTTTTAAAACCCGAAGTACGCTTTCGCGTTTTCGTACGAGATCCCGCGGACGATCCTGCCGAGCAGCTCCATATCCGCCGGGTACTCGCCGCGGTCGACGAAAGAGCCGAGCAGATTGCAGAGGATGCGGCGGAAATACTCGTGCCGGGGATAGGACACGAAACTGCGCGAGTCGGTCAGCATCCCGACGAAGCATCCGAGCACGCCGAGGTTGCCGAACGCCCGGAGCTGCGCCTCCATCCCGTCCCGCTGATCGTTGAACCACCAGCCGGAGCCCAGCTGGATCTTCGATTTGAAGGGCGGGCGCTGGAAGTTGCCCATACAGGTCGCCAAGGTATAGTTGTCGTTCGGATTCAGCGAATAGAGGATGGTCTTCGGCAACTCGTCGGTCTCGTCCAGGGAGTTGAGCAGACGGTTGACGTTTTCCGAGGTGCGCGGGTCGTTGATGCTGTCGAATCCCGCGTCGGGACCGAGTTCCTTGAAGGCGCGGGCGTTGTTGTTCCGGATCGCCCCGGTATGTATCTGGAGCGCCCATCCGCGGCGGCAATATTCGCGCGCGCAGAACTTGATCACGGCGGTCTGATAGATCTCGGCTTCCTCCCGGGTGACGTTCTCTCCCGCGAGCGCGCGGGCAAAGATCGGCGCGGGGTCGCCCTCGGCGTAGGGAACGTAATCCAGCCCGTGGTCCGAGAGACGGCAGCCGTTCTCGTGGAAGAAATCGATCCGGCAGCGGAGCCATTCGAGCAGTTCTCCGTAGGTCTTCGCCCCGGTCTTTTCGATATAGGGGAGGAACGTGTCCTTGCGGATATTCACGGCTTTGTCGGGACGGAACGCGGGAAGCACGCGGGTCATCATCCCCGACGCCTTGATCTCGCGGTGGTAGTGCAGGTCGTCCGCGGGATCGTCGGTCGTGCAGATCACCTCGACGTTCGAGCGCGCGATCAGACCGCGGGCGGTGTAGCCGTCGGACGCGAGCAGGGCGTTCGCATTGTCGTAGATCCGTTTCGCGGATCCGGGGGTCAGCATCTCGTCGATCCCGAAATAGCGCTTCAGTTCGAGCTGCGTCCAATGGAGCAGGGGATTCCCGATCGCCATGGGCAAAGCCGTCGCGTAGGCGAGGAACTTGTCAAAGTCCGGGGCGTCGCCCGTGATATACTTTTCCTCGATCCCGAACGAGCGCATCATCCGCCACTTGTAGTGGTCGCCCCCCAGCATCAGTTCGGTGATCCCCGAGAAGCGGTGATCCTCCGCGATCTCCGCCGGCGGGATGTGGCAATGGTAGTCGATGATCGGCAGCCCCTCGGCAAACTTATGGTAGAGTTTTTTCGCGGTCTTGCCGTTCAGCATAAAGTCTTCGGAAAAGAAGTTCATAATAACACCGTCCTTGTTTTCGTTCTATACTCTATTATAACGGTTGACGGCGAGGAAAGCAAGAACATTTTCGCAGGATCGAAAGTTTTCCGTAACGCGCCGGGCAAATTCTTTTGCGGGCTTGACAGAGCGGCGGGGCGTCTGCTATAATGAGACGGAAAAACGCCCGCCGGGCGCGGAAGGAGACGGCATGATCGCATACGACCAGCATCTGCACACGCATTGTTCGCACGATTCGAAGGAGAGCTTTGACGCGATCTGCCTTGCCGCTCGGGCGCGGGGTCTTTCGGGCGTTGCGATCACCGATCACGCCGATCTTTTCGGGGTCGACCCGGAAGAGACGCGCGACAGGATTGCACGATCGGTCCGTGAGGCGACCGAGGCGGGGGAACGTTACCCCGATCTGTCGGTTTCGCGCGGGGTGGAGATCGGCGATTATTTCGCGTCGCGGGACGGCGGACGCTCGGTCCTGTCGCTTGCCGATTACGACCTCGTGATCGGGTCGGTCCATTGTCTCTCGTTCGGGAAATTGAACGACGCCTACTCGCGCTGCGATTTCGGGGAAACGTGGAGCGACGGGGAGATCGAGGGACTGTTCGCACACTACCTGTCGCTTCTTTTGACGATGGCGGAAACGAACGACTTCGACGTTCTCGCGCACCTGACCTGTCCGCTCCGCTATCTGATCGGAAAGTACCGCCGCAAGGTCGATCTCTCCCGCCGCCGCGACGCGATCGCCGCGATCCTCTCCGCTGTGATCCGGCGGGGAGCGGCGCTTGAGATCAACACGTCGGGGCTCTCGGACGGCGAGCCGGGCGGAATGATGATGCCCGACGAGCCGATCCTCTCGCTCTACCGCGACCTCGGCGGGAAAAGGATCACGTTCGGCTCCGACGCGCATACCGCCGCACGGGTCGGTATCGGCTTCCGCGAGGCGGAAGAACGGGTCGCGCCGCTCGGATTCACGCATTATACCGTCTACCGTAAGCGCGAGCCGATCGATCTCCCCTTCTGACGATCTCACAAAAAAATAAAGAAAACCCCCGCCTCCGGCGCAGAAAACGCCGGGGGCGGGGGTTTTTGAAGAATATCAGACGACCTGATCGAATTCGATCAAAGAAAGACCGGGGTTCTTTTCCTCCGCCCAGCGGATCTCGTAATCCGCGGTAAAGATCAGCAGGTTCCGTCCCTTCAGGTCGGTCACGCGGCGCGTCGACTGCATCAGTTTGAGCGCGGCGGGATCCACCCCTTCGGGGAGATAGCGGATCAGCGTGTGCGGCAGATCCGAGCGGCGGTACTTGACGCCGTACTCGCTCTCCATCCGGAATTCGAGCACGTCGAACTGCAGCACGCCGACCACGCCGACCGTGACGCGTTCCATCCCCATTCCGGGCTCGAGGAAGATGCGGATCGCGCCTTCTTCCGCGATCTGCTCCATCCCCTTGGCGAACTGCTTGCGCTTCATCGAGTCGATCTGCTCGACCACGGCAAAATGCTCGGGCGCGAAGGTCGGGATGCCCGCGTAGCGGATCTCTTTACCGATCTCGCATACCGTGTCCCCGATCGAGTAGATGCCGGGATCGAAGACGCCGATGATGTCCCCGGCGTACGCCTCGTCGATCACCTCGCGCTCCTGCGCCATCATCTGCTGGGGCTGCGAGAGTTTCACGTTCTTGCCGGTGCGCACGTGCCGATACTCTTTTCCGCGCTCGAACTTGCCCGAGCAGATGCGGAAGAAGGCGATGCGGTCGCGGTGCGCTTTGTTCATATTCGCCTGGATCTTGAACACGAACGCCGAAAACCCCTCCGAAACCGGGTCGATCTCGACGCCCTCCGAGAGATGCGGGAGAGGGGGAGGGGACATTTTGAGGAAGTTCTGCAGGAAGGTCTCGACCCCGAAATTGTTCAGCGCCGAGCCGAAGAAGACGGGCGACAGTTTGCCGCACCGGACGCGGTCGAGGTCGAATTCGTAACTCGCCACGTCGAGCAATTCGATCTGCTCGGTGAGTTTTTCGCGGGCGAACGGACCGATCAGTTCGTCCATCTTGGCGACGTCGGTCAGGTCGCATTCGATCGCCTGCAGCCGTTCGCGTCCCCGGTGGAATTCGTCGAAGACCTCGACGCAGCGTTTCTGCCGGTCGAAGACCCCGCGGAAATCGCGCCCGCACCCGATCGGCCAGTTGACGGGATAGGTCCCGATGCCGAACTCCTTTTCCAGTTCGTCGAGCAGGTCGAAGGGATCGCGCGCCTCGCGGTCGAGTTTGTTGATGAAGGTGAAGATCGGGATGCCGCGCAGAGCGCAGACGCGGAACAGTTTGCGGGTCTGGGGCTCGATGCCCTTCGCCGCGTCGATCACCATGACGGCGCTGTCCGCCGCCATCAGCGTACGATAGGTGTCCTCGGAGAAATCCTGGTGTCCCGGGGTGTCGAGGATGTTGACGCAGTAGCCGTCGTACTCGAACTGGAGGACCGACGACGTGACCGAGATCCCGCGCTTCTTTTCGATCTCCATCCAGTCCGACGTCGCGTGGCGGTCGCCCTGTTTGCCCTTGACCGAGCCCGCGGACTGGATCGCGCCGCCGTAGAGCAGGAACTTTTCGGTCAGCGTGGTTTTACCGGCGTCGGGGTGCGAAATGATCGCAAAAGTGCGCCGCCGCCGTATTTCGTTTTCGTAATTCATTTTTACGGATCCCTTTCAATACGTAACTTTGCCGTCGTAGGAAGAAAGGATCCCGTCACAAGTGGTCCCGGCGTTCGCCCCCGACCACGATCTCGCATCCGCAGGGGTAGACCGAGTCTTTTAAGATGACCTCGCCCGCCGAATCGCAGACGATCTTGCCGGACAGGGGATTTTTGATCGAGACGACGTGTCCGCGAAGGGTCGCCGTGACCGAGGAATACTCGAACGCAAGGTCGCAGTTCTCGGTCTCGCAGTCGATCAGGGTCAGATTGCGGCAGTAGCAGAGCGGCTGGGTACCGACGATCTTACAGCGGATCAGCGTGAGGTTCTCGGAATACCAGCCGAGGTATTCGCCCCGGATCACGCTGTCGCGGACGGTGACGTCCTTCGTGTGCCAGAAGGCGTCCTTGGTGTCGAGTTCGCTGTCCGCGATCTCGGCGTCCTTGACGTATTGAAACGAGTATTTGCCCGTAAAACGCAGCCCCCGCGCCACGATCCGCGACCCGCCGAAAAAGGCGTATTCGCCCGAAAGCGAGGTGTCGAAGAGCGAGATCTTCTGCGTCCGCCACCCGAATTCGGGCGAGACGATATCGGAGTTCTTGATCTCCACTTCCCGACACTCGCGGAACGCCTTGACGCCGTGCATTTTGCAGCCGTCCATCACGACGTTCCTATCGTACCAGAAGGGGGCGCGGCAGGTCTCGGTCATCTCGCAGTTCTTCACGACGAGACCCGTATCGTGCCAGAAAGGATAGCGCAGAGCGAAAAAAGAATCAAGAACGGTGATCTTCCGTCCCTCTTTCAGGGCGGACTCTCCGTCCTCCTCTCCTTCAAAACGGCAATTCTCGACCTGAAGACCGCGCGCTCCGTAAAGCGAACGCTCTTCTCCGAACCGCTGATTCTCGACTTTTTCGACTGTTCTGATCGGTTTGATCGGCTTGAATTTCATATTTTTTCTCCGTCTGTTCCAAGTTGCATCCTACCGTCTTATTATAGCAGACGCGGAACGGAAAATCAATCGTTCGGCTTGACTTTTTTTCTTCGGAATGCTATACTGTTGACTGCATATCAAGCCGATGTGGCGAAACTGGCAGACGCCTCGGACTTAAAATCCGATGGGACTTAACTCCCGTACCGGTTCGAACCCGGTCATCGGCACCATAGAAGGCAGGGCGCCCGCGGGCGCCCTGCCTTCTATCTATGGTGCCTCCGCCCAATTTCGAACCGGTCGTGTTTGCTTGCAAACACAAGACGCTCGCCCCTCCGAAACAGCCGCCCGTTTAACAGAGTTCGGGCGAGCGTTATCCGGTAGCACGCGCCCCGCGCGTGCGTCGAACCCGGCGGATGTGACCTCTTGCTTTGCTCCGCGTCGCACGAGGTCAATGATGTAGCTCGCTGCGCTTCGCTAATGATGTCGCCCGCAAGCGGGCTGATGATGTAACTCGCTCTGCTCGTTAATGATGTAGCTCGCTGCGCTCGCTAATGAGGGGAACCCGGCGACTTTCCCGCAACCCCCTTGCATTTCTTTTTCTTTGGTGCTATAATTATTCTATCGAACTATACTCGCACGGACGCGTGCGTGCTCCCCTTCGCGTACGCGAGGGGACATCCGAAAGGAGAACGATATGACGGTTTCGCGTTTTCTCGCTTTGGTCCTGGCTTTCTTCCTCGGCTTTCTCTCCTGTATCGGGGCGATCTTCGGGGTGGGTTACTATGCCTACGCCAAGGTCTCGCTCGATCAACTTGAAAAATGGGGTGTCGTCTCGGTGAACGAGGATCAGTACGTCGACGAGGACGCCGAGGTCGATCTGACCGCTATGACTATCAAGGCGTTCGTCGCCGAGATCAAGGAACTGCAGGACCTCGACAAGACCGTGTCGATCGACCTTCTGATCGAAAGATGGGGTCTGAAGATCCCGGACGAGGTCATGGAGAAGATCCCCTCCGGCGTGCGGTCGCTTTCGGTGAAAGAGATCTTCTCGAAGAGCGGCATTTCCGCGATTCTCGAACATACCGACGTCTCCTATCTGTTCCAGTTCCTGCCGAGCGACGTTCTGGCGGAGCCGGCTCGCGAGGCGCTGACCGGAAAAACGCTGAAAGAGGTCGTCGAACTGAAGATGACCGACCTGCTCACCGGGATCAAACTCGGATACCTCGCCGGCGTGCAGTACGAAAAGGATTCCTCCGGGCATTATTTCCCCGTCTATAAGGATCCCGCCAAACCTACGCTGCTCGAACTGCTCGGCTCGCTCGATCTCGGCAGGACGCTCGACGTGGTCGGCAACGGCGGCGATATGCTGACGGTTATCAACGACGGGATGAACGACGTGATGATCGACCTTCTGGTCAAGAGCGTTTCAAACGGAGACAGCGCCGTGCTGAACGGCATCGTCGCGGGCAAGACCATCGGCGACCTGATCGTCGAGGACGAGGCGACGGGGGCTCTCTCGCTCGACGTCGGCGTTCTGATCAACGGACGGAAACTCGGCGACCTGATGGGGTATACCCCCGTTTATTACAACGGCGATCAATCGACCGGGATCGTCGTCGACTGGCTCGACGGCGAGGGAGCGAGAGTCAAGGGCGTGATGCGCGCGCTGGCTGACGGCACGGTCAACGGGTTAGGCGAAAACGGACTCGACACCGACGCGCTGCTCTCAAACGCCTACATCGGCTTCTTCCAGGAATACGATCCGGTCTTCGACGCGACCGGCGCCATCACCGGCTGGCTGAAAGGGGACGGCAATCCCCCCGATCGCGTCAACCGCACGCTCGCGGGCAAGAAACTGACGAATCTGCTGGGCGACGGCTTCTCGACCGACGACCTGATCGCGGGGCTGTACGTCGGCGACCTGATGAACTATACGCCGGTCGAGGACGGCTCCGGCAATATCGTCGACTGGAAGGACTCGAACGGAGAGGATCTCGACCGCGTCACCGCGGCGCTCGCCAAACAGCCGGTCGAGGAACTGACGAGCGGCGATTTTGAAGTCGATGACGCACTCGAAGGACTGTACGTCGGGGACCTTATGAAATACACGCCCGTCAAGGACGGCGAGGACAATATCGTCGGCTGGAAGGACTCGAACGGCGAGGACCTCGACCGCGTGTCCGAATCGCTCGCGAAAAAGAAGATCACCGACCTGACGGGAGGCGATTTCCAAGTCGCGGACGCGCTCGACGGACTGTACGTCGGGGACCTTCTGAAATACACCCCCGTCAAGGACGATCCGCTGGATGCCGAGAAGGTCACCGGCTGGCTCGATAAAGATAACAAACCCGTCACGGGTCTCGACCGCGCGACGGCGAACATCGATCTCAAACGGCTGATCGACGACGATACCTACAAGGTGGCGGACGCCTTCGACGAGGTCTATCTCGGCGAGGCGATGGGCTATCACCACGGCGACGACCCGCTCCCGAAGGTCGATCCGCTCGACGAGAACGAGGCGCTCCGCTATCAATGGTACAAGACGAAGGACGCCGTTTCGGGCGACCTGTCCAACCCGACGGCGGGCATTGAACAGAAACTCTCCAATTACTTCCTCGGCGACCTGATCGACGGGAAGATCACCTCCGACGAGTTGACCAAGGGAATGCCGCTCCACGAACTTCTGAATCTCCACGCCGTCGACGTTCCGCTCTACGACAACGCGGGCGACCCGATGCTCTACACGACGGGCGACCACGTCGGGGAACAGGCGACGGTCAAACTCTGGTACGACAAGAACAACGTCCGGCAGTCCGACACCATTTCCGCGCTCGCGTACTGCACGATCGACGGCATCTCGTCCCAGGTGAACGCCGTCAAGGTCGGCGGCGTGACCGGACTGACCCTGTTCGAGGGGAATTGGTACAAAGCCGAGTTCCGCAGTTTCGGCGTCGACGACGACCGCTACTGTCTGTCCGCGGCGTCGGGCGTTCTGCCGTCGCTTGCCGATCTTTCGATCGGGGACCTCAGCAACAACGATCTCGTCACCGAGAAGATCAAGGCGGTCCAAATCGGAGACGCGATGGGCTACTCCTTCTACGGCGGCGTCTGGTACACCGATTCCACCCACGCGACCCCCGTTTCCGGTATGATGAAGGCGCTCGCTCCCAAGACCGTCGGCAATATGGAGACCATCGGAGACGATACCGCGATCGGTGAACTCCTCGGCTATACGAAGGTCGGCGGCGTCTGGTACGAGACCTACGTTGACGTCGGTGATCCCGGCAACGTCAAGGCGTCGGGCATTATGGCGTCGATCGCGGACTTCCACATCAACGGGCTGGGCGACAACGTCAAGACCATCCGGATCGGCTCGATCCTCGAACTCTACCGCTACGAAACCGACGATCCGCTCGATCCGAACTACGGAACGTGGTATAAGGACGACGCGCGGACGGTTCCCGCCGACGGCATTATGGCGAAATTCGCGGAACTGACGGTCGAGGATCTGAAAGACTCGTCGAAAGTGACCGCCAAGACCAAGACCATCCTGATCGGCGAGGCGATGGGCTATACTTACAGCGGCGGCGTCTGGTACACCGACGACACCCTCGCGACCCCCGTTTCCGGGATGATGAAGGCGCTGGCTCCCAAGACCGTCGGAGAGATGGACACCGTTTCGACCACCGTTCCGGTCGGCGAACTGCTCGGCTACCAGAAGGTCGGCGGCGTCTGGTACTCCACCTATATCGGTCCCGCCGACCCCGGGAACGCGGAGGCGTCGGGCGTCATCGGCGCGATCTGCGACTCCTACGTCGACACCCTCTCGAACGATATCGAGGATATGGAACTCGGCAAGGTGCTGTCGCTCTACAAGTACGATAACGAACTCGACCCGCTCGATCCCAAGAACGGCAAGTGGTACAAGGACCGCGCCTACACCGAAGAGGCGGTCGGCGTGATGGTCAGTTTTGCCGATATGAAGATCCGCGACCTCTCGGACGAGACGCAGGTCTCGGCAAAATCGGTCAACGTCGTGATCGGTTACGCGATGGGCTACGCCTACGACGGCGGCGTCTGGTACACCGACAGTACCCTTGCGACCCCGGTCACCGGCGTTATGAAGTCGCTCGCGCCCAAACGGGTCGGAGAACTGAACGACATCACCCACACCATGACGGTCGGGGAGATCATGGGTTACGAGAAGGTCGGCGGGGTCTGGTACTCCACCTATATCGCACCCGCGGATCCCGGCAACGTCCGGGCGACCGGCGTGATCCAGGCGGTCGCGGACAGCACGATCGACAACCTCGAATCCGACCTGAACGATACCAAGGTCGGCAAGATCCTCGGCTATACCTACGACGAGGTCGAGCATTGGTGGTACGACGGCGTGACCAAGACCTCGACCATCATCAATACCGTCTCGGATACCGAACTCGATCAGCTCGGCACGCGGATGAGCAACCTGACCGTCGCCGATATGTTCTCGGACACCGAGCGGGCGAGCGGGTTCCTGTCGCTTCTGCCCGGGAACGCGCGGCTCGACGAACTGGGCGGCAGCGGTCCGAACTCGATGTCCTCGATCTTCCAGAACACGACGATGGGCGACTACGTCACCAAGGGGCTGATTAACTTCTCTGCGTCCACGCAGGCGAAACTGACGCTCATTGATCCCAGTTGGCAGACGCGGACGATCCAGCAGTTCATCGATCACCTGATCAACAGCGTTCCGGTCGCACCGTAAAGATTAGCGAAAAGAGCCGCAGGGATCCTGCCTGCGGCTCTATTTGTAAAGAAAGGGGGGCGGTTTATGAGAATCGGGGATTTTCAAAGCGAAACGCCGCTGTTTTTGGCGCCGATGGCGGGCTATACCGACCGTGCGGCGCGCTTGATCTGCAGAAAATACGGCGCGGATTTTACCGAGAGCGAGATGGTCTCCGCCCGCGCCCTCGTCTATCAGGATCGGAAGTCTGCTCCGCTCGCCCGATTGCTCTTTGACGAACTACCCGGCGCGGTGCAGCTCTTCGGCTCGGATCCCGCGATCATGGCGGAGGCGGCGAAGATGGTCGCTTCGGGGACCGCCGGGGGCGTTCCTCCCACCGCGATCGACCTCAATTTCGGCTGCCCGGTGAGAAAGATCGTCTCGAACGGAGAGGGCTCCGCCCTGATGCGCGATCCGAACAAGATCGGGAGGATCGTTTCCGCCGTCGTCAAAGCCGTGGATCTTCCCGTGACGGTCAAGATCCGGGCGGGCTGGGACGCAAGCGAGAAGAACGCCGCCGAGTGCGCCCGCGCCGCCGAATCCGCGGGGTGTTCAGCGATCTTTCTCCACGCCCGGACGCGCAGCCAGTTCTATTCCGGCGCCGCCGATCTCTCGGTGATCCGGGAGGTCAAGCGCGCCGTTTCGGTCCCCGTCGTCGGCAACGGAGACGTCGTCGACGCAAAAAGCGCCCTGCGTATGCTGAACGAGACCGGGTGCGACGGGCTGATGGTCGGGCGCGCCGCCGTCGGGCGGCCGTTCGTGTTCCGCGAGATCCGCGCCGCGATCGACGGCAGACCCATCCCGGAGGTCACCCCCGCCGAACGGCTCGAAGCCGCGCTTCGGCAACTCGATCTCGCGATCGAAGATAAGGGAGAGAAGATCGCCGTTCTCGAATCGCGCAAACAGGCGGCGCAGTACCTGTTCGGGCTCCGCGACGCCGCCGCCTTTCGCCGAGAGATCTGCGAGGCGAAGACAAGAGAAGAGGTCGAAGCGATCCTGCGCCGCGCCCTGTCGGCGCAAGGACCGATCCGATAACAAAAAACGCTGATAATCAGAGGAGGTTACCACTATGACGCTTTCCACCGTTTGCGATTTCCTGCGCGACGCCGGGACCTACTACCTCGCCACCGTTGACGGCGACCAAGCCCGCGTTCGTCCCTTCGGCACCATCCTGCTCTACGACGGCAAACTCTGCATCCAGACCGGGAAGAAAAAGGACGTCGCCAAACAGATCGACCGGAATCCGAAGGTCGAACTCTGCGCCTGCAAGGACGGGAAGTGGCTCCGGATCGCCGGGGAGATGCGCGAACTCGACGATCGCGACGCCCGCGTCGCGATGCTCGACCGCTACCCCGAACTGAAAGCCATGTACGACCCCGACGACGGCAACACCGCGGTCTACTGCTTCACCCGCGCCACCGCCACCCTTTCGAGCTTCACCGCCCCGCCCGAAACCCTGGCGTTCTGATGGTGAAACAACACAATCATCTTTATCCCGCTTTTCATATTCGCAAATGGAAAACACAAGGCGGGAAAGTGTACGACAAAAGCAGAGCAGAACAAAAGAGGATCCGACCCGTTTATGAGCATACCGACTTTTCGTCCAACCGTTATTATTCGATGGGCGAACAAGATGACGCTTTAGAAAACCGTATTGCTTCATTTGAATGTGAGATTGCACCGCTGATTTCGCAAATTGACGCTGCTTTGGAGAACGTTTGTCTACCAAAAAAACAGTTGGAATTATTGAAATTATATTGTTCCCTCTGCGCTTATCGTCATGCTAACACTTGTGAAGTTATTAAAAGCGACGAATCCGGCATTTACAGGAGCAACAGGTATTTGATCGGAACACACAGAATCGAATCGCAGGAAGACGCGATTAAAGTCACGTCACTTATTATAGATGAATTTGAAAGGATAAGAGCGATTGACGAAAGAAAAAAGGACAAGACTGATTCAAATACGAATCAAAACGATTCTTTGTCTTCTTATTTGACTAGAGGGTTGCACTTGTCGATTGTTCGCGCAGATTCTCCTGTAATAATGATTTCCGACAGGTTTTGTATTCTTGAAAACACGCTTGATTCTGACCACCGATATGCATATATACCGATATCTCCCCAAACCGCGTTACTGTTGGTAAATAGCGCATATTATTTTGACCTCTTTTATTATCAGAGCACCTGTATTAGATTCGGTAATATATACGGGGTGGGTACTCCTGATCCGTTTTTATCGTATTTGTTTGGATCGTATGTTGGAGCGTACGAAGATCGGTTGTTTTATGCTGCCTTTTCGGATCCTTCAATGACGAAATTGGCAGATGATAATTGTGCTTCTCTGTATGTGAAGATTCAACGATTGCCGAAAGAAGTTTTTCGGCTTTTCAACTCTATTTACTGCGAAGACGGGAGCATTGTTCTTTTTTGCGAAAAAGAGGAATTGGATTATGCCCTGTCGCACAGATTGAGTTGTCGAGATATCAAAGTAAGTTTTTGATAGGTTTTCGTAAAAAGCAACCCCGTCGCTCCGATCTGGAGCAACGGGGTCTTTTTTTTGAAATACGAGGTCAGCCCTTCTTCCCGAGCAGGATCGCGATGCCCTCGTCCTCGATCTCGACGGTGGAGAGGGGGGACGCGACCGATCCGATCTCGGCAAGGGTCTCGCCGCAGATGAACGCGGTCCACTTTTCGGGCAGCTTGCCTTTTTCGACCTGCAGGATGATGCGGTCGGTGATGGCGAGCCCAACGCTCTTGCGGGCGTCCTGCACGTTGCGGACGATCTCGCGGGCAAGCCCTTCGTCTTTGAGGTCCTCGTCGATCGAAAGATCCAGAGAGACCACCATTCCGGCTTCGCTCGCGATGAACGCGCCGTCCTTCGCGGTGTACTTGACGAGGATGATCTTCGCGTCGAGTTCCGCGTCGCCCCCGTCGAGTTTGACGGTCACGGTGTCGCCGTGGAGCGCGAAAGCGCCGGTCTTGACCGCCTTGATGACGGCGGGCAGTTTGTCGGGGCAGAGGGCGCGGATCTCGTTGAAGTTCGGGTCGTAGCCGACCGAGGCGATATCGTCGACGCGCTCGATGAACAGGACCTCTTTGACGTTCATTTCCTCCGCGATCACGGCGGCGAACGGTTTGATCGATTCGGTCGCGGCAGGGTCGGAGAGCGCGATCTTCAAGGTGCGCAGCGGCTGCCGATTCTTGATCCGGTTCTTCTGCCGGATCGAACGCGCGAGCGAGATCAGCCGCTGGACGAGATCGACCCGTTCGACCAGCCCGTCGTCGCGGTAGGTCTCGGGGATATTCGGCCATGCGGCAAGATGCACCGATTCTTCGCCCGTCAGGATGCGGTAGATCTTCTCCGAGATGATCGGGGCAACGGGAGCGAGCAGCTTGGTGAGGTTGACCAGCACGTAGTAGAGCGTGTCGTACGCCGCCGCCTTATCATCCGAGTACCCCGACGCCCAGAAACGCTTGCGCGAGCGGCGGATGTACCAGTTGGTCAGCCCGTCCACAAGCGAGGCGATCGCGTCGACGTAGCGGTTGACGCGGTAGGCGTTCATATTCTCGGTGATGGTCTTCTCGGTCTGCTCGAGTTTCGCGAGGATCCACCGGTCGAGCTGGTTATCGCTCTCGGGCAGCCCCGTCTTCGGTTCGAAACCGTCGATATTGGCGTAGGAAATGAAGAAGTTGCAGGCGTTCCAGAACGGAAGCACGATCTGCTGATACGCGTCGAGGATCCCCGCCTCGTCGAAGAGCAGGTCCCCGATCAGCATGGCGTTGGTCTGGTACAGATAGAGCCGGAAGGCGTCGGTACCGAACTTCTTCATCAGTTCCATCGGGTCGGTGTAGTTCTTCGAGGATTTCGAGAGTTTCTTGCCGTCTTTTGCGAGGATGGTGCCGTGTACGACGCCGTTCTTGAACGCCGGACGGTCGAAGAGCGCCGTCGAGAGGACGTGCAGATAGTAGAACCAGCACCGGATCTGCCCGGTGTATTCGACGACGAAATCCGAGGGGAAGTGATTCTCGAACCACTCCTTGTTTTCAAACGGATAGTGCTTGGACGCGAACGGCACGCTCCCGCTCTCGAACCAGCAGTCGAGCACCTCCGGCACGCGGGTCATCTTCGCGCCGCAGTCGGGGCAGGGGAAGTGGATCTTGTCGAGGTACTGCCGGTGCAGATCGTCGGGACGGACGCCCGAGAGCTTCTCGATCTCGTCGATGGAACCAACGACGACCTTTTTCCCGCAGTCGGGGCAGGTCCAGATCGGGATCGGGGTGGACCAGTAGCGGTTGCGCGAGATGTTCCAGTCGCGGGCGCCCGCAAGCCAGTTGCCGAAACGACCGTATTTGACCGTCTCGGGCATCCAGTTGATCTTACCGTTGAAGTCGATCAGCTTGTCCTTGATCTTGCCGATATTGAAGTAGTAGGCGTCCATCGCCTTGTAGATCAGGGGACGTTTGCAGCGCCAGCAATGCGGATAGTTGTGGACGATCGATCCGTCCGCGACGGCGATCCCCTTGTCGTACAGCCAGCGGATCACGATCGGATTCATCTCGATCACGTTCTTCTCCTCCTGCAGGGGGTAGAAGTCGGTGATCTCGGGGGTAAAGCGCCCTTTCGCGTCGACCGGGTTGACCAGCGGGATGCCGTTGTTCTTGCAGGTCCAGTAGTCGTCTTCACCGAACGCCGGAGCGGTGTGAACGATCCCCACGCCCTCGTCCGAGCCCACGTAGTCGGCGGAGACCACGCGGAACGCGCCGTCCTTTTTCCGGTCGGCAAAGTAGGGGAAGATGGGCTCGTATTCGATCCCGAGCAGGTCGCTGCCCGCGCACTCGCGGACGATCGCCGGGGTCTCCCCGAACACCTTGACGAAGTTCTTCAACGTGTCCTTGCAGGCGACGTAGATCTCCTCGCCCACGTCGACGAAGGCGTAGCGAAGGTCCCGGCCGACCGCGAGGCAGAGGTTGGACGGCAGGGTCCAGGGGGTGGTCGTCCAGGCAAGCAGACAGACGGGTTTTCCGTTTTCCGTGAGCGAGGTCCTGAATTTGACCGCCACCCAGCGATCCTGACGCGGTCTCGTCGAATCCGATTCGCGGGTGTCCGAGATCGAGAGCGAAGTCTCGCAATGCGTGCAGTAGGGGGTCACGCGGTAGTCGCGGTAGATCAGCCCCTTGTCGTAGCAGGTCTTGAACGCCCACATCACGCTCTCCATAAAGGGCGTGTTCATAGTCTTGTACGCGCCGTCGTAGTCCACCCAGCGCGCCATCTGCTCGACGTACTCGCGCCACGCCTCGTTGTTGTTCGAGACGATCTCGCGGCACTTGTCGTTGAAGACGTCGATCCCGATGGTTTTTTCGATCTGGTTCTTGTCCTCGATCCCCATCTGCACTTCCGCCTGGTTCTCGATGGGAAGCCCGTGGCAGTCCCAGCCCCAGACGCGCGGAACGCTGTAGTTGTTCATCGTCCAGTAGCGGGAGATCATATCCTTGATGAACGAGACGAGGACCGTCCCGTGATGCGGTTTGCCCGTCGGGAACGGAGGCCCGTCGTAGAAGACGATCTCGCCCCCGGTCGGTCTCTCGACCGATTTTTCAAAGGTGTGATCGTCCTTCCAGTATTTCAGGACTTCCGGCTGGATCTCGGAAAAATCCGGTTTGGAGGACAGTTCTTCAAACTTCATCGTCCACGGTTCCTTTCGGCAAAACTGCAAAAACTGCATAATGATTTTTCATTATAACATCAGAGTATAAAAAAGTCAAGAGAAAACTGCGCCCGTAAGCGCGTCCGTGCGGACGCGGGCGCAGCGAGGCGCTGCGTGGTGCGCTCGGCAATGATCGCGCCGCGCGTCGGGGCAGGGGACCCCGCACGGCAAATCGAGCGAAGCGCCGGACAGATCCGGCGCTTCACATAATGAGCGAGAGCGTCAGCGAACGCATCTCTCCCCGATCGCCGGCTCTCCGTTTTCGCTTTCAAGATAATAGACCGAAACGTGCTCGAAGACGCCGGTCTCCCTGTTCTTCTTGTTCGGGGTGTGGAAGACGATCCGTTCCCGCCCGTCGAAGCCGCGGAAGATCATCCCGTGTCCGCCGTCGAAAAGAAAGTCCGGGCGCGTCCCGCGGCGGTAGAGCGTCCCCATCTGGCGCCACTTGCCGTCGAGTTTGCCGTCGTCCGACCCGGCGAGCGCCACGACGTAACCGTCCTCGGAAAAGTTCGACCAGATCATCCGCAGTTCCCCCGCGTCGGTGCGGTAGAGGAAGGGTCCGTCGGTGACCCCCTGCGTCGCCCATTCGGGGTCGCGGGCGAAAAAGAGCGTGATCGGTTCCGCGATCCCCCGCGAGAGATCGTCCGAGAGCCGCATCGCGACCATACTCCCGTTCCCCTCGGGCATACAGGTCCACTCGTGGACGAAGATCAGCCAGGGGTTTTCGTCGGGATCGAGGAATAACGTCCCGTCGATGGCGTCCCAGTCGAGCGGAGACAAAACCGAGACGTGCGCGAACGGACCGAGGGGATTTGACGCCCGATAGACCGAGATCTGCCGGTGCTTGTTGCTCGCGGCGCGGACCGAGGTAAAGAGGTAGAACGCCCCCTTGTAGTAGTGGACTTCGGGCGCCCAGAACCAACTCCCCTCGCCGTCGAAATCGTCGGGTTTCCGAAAAACGGGAACGGGTCCCGACCAGGTTTCCAGATCGGTCGACAACAGGCACTCGACCCCTTTTTCCTCCGCCGTGCGGTAGAGGTAATAGACCCCGTCGTAGGGTAAAACGAACGGGTCGCGGCAGAACAGGCGCTCCCCCTTGCGGCACGCGATAGGAAGATCCTGCGGGATCATCGGCGCGTTCTCTTTTGCGACCGGGATCAACTCGTTTGAAAACTTCATTTCGGCTCTCCTTGTTTCCCCGGCGAACGCCGGGCTGAATACGGGAAAATTATAGCACGCTTTCCTCAAAACTGTCAAGGGGCGCCGTACTCGGGAAACATAGGTTTTTTCCCCTGCGTTCCCCTGTTTTTCGTCGGTTGGATCGGGGCAGACTATCGCCATCACAAACTTGAAAGGATGAAACCGTGAAACAAAGTCGAAAACCGATCCGGATCTCCCTCCTCGCCTTGCTTTTTGCCCTGCTGCTCGCTCTCCCCGCCGCCGCCGCGACGATCGATCATACCGTCGTACCCGGCGACACCATGTGGAAAACCGCCGTGCGCTACCGCGTGGGTCTTGACGAGATCATCGCCGCCAACCCGCAGATCAAGGACCCGCATTGGATCTACCCCGGCGACGTTCTGCACGTTCCGCTCCCGGACGATTCGGTTTCGGCGTACGAGCGGGAGGTCGTCGAACTCGTGAACGCGATCCGCGCGGAGCGGGGGCTTGGCAAACTGGAGGAGAACTGGGAACTCTCGCGCGTCGCCCGCTTCAAGTCGCGCGATATGCGGGAAAAGCGTTATTTCTCGCACGTCAGCCCGACCTACGGCTCGCCGTTTGAGATGATGCGCGCCTTCGGGCTCGCCTACCGGACGGCGGGTGAGAATATCGCGATGGGCTACCCGACCCCCGCCTCCGTCGTGGACGGCTGGATGAACTCGGAGGGACACCGCGCCAATATCCTGAATCCGTCGTTTACCGTGATCGGGGTCGGCTACGTCGCGGACGGCAACTATTGGACCCAGATGTTCATCGGGTAAGACCCGAATTCTCCCAAAAATATTACCCGCACCTCTTTACAAAAATCCGTTCATCTGGTATACTGAAACAGATGGGGGATCATTCCCGCTAAACAAACCGTAAGGAGCATAGTATGGGCGAACTGGACATCAAAACTTATCTGGCGAAGCACAAGGGAAAACCGGTCAACCGGCTGTTCTACAAGATCCTGCGTTACGTTCTCGCGGGACCGCAGGCGAAGAAGATGAACTGCGAGGTGGTCGACAACGTCGGTATGAAGAAGATCAAGGGGCCGTTCATCGTGGTCTCGAATCACACCTCGCGCTGCGACTGGGAGTACGTGGGCTGCGCGCTGTATCCGCAGCCGATGAACTATATGGCGTCGGACATCGAGTTCCACCGGGCGCACATGCACCTGATCTTCAAACTCTGCCGCGTCATTCCGAAAAAGAACTTCGTCGCGGACTTCCATTGCATCCGCGAGATCAAGTCGGTGATCAACAAGGGCGGGAACGTGATCTTCTTCCCGGAGGGGAAGTCGAGCATCTCGGGCACCAACCAGCCGATCATCCCCGGCACGTCGGAACTGTTCAAGAATCTCGGCGTTCCGGTCCTCGCGACCCGCATCTCGGGCGGGTACCTGTCGAACACCCAATGGAACATCAAGAATCGCCCGGGCAAGGTCGTGATCACGGTGGATCGGCTGTTCACTCCCGAGGAGATCAAGGAATTGTCGGTTTCGGAGATGGACGCCAAAATCAACGCCGCGATCTACAACGACGATTTCGCCTGGAACCGCGAGCATCGGATCAAGTACGCCGGCAACGAGGACGTCGCCGTGAAACTCGAGGAGCATCTCTACTGGTGTCCGAAGTGCGGCGCGGAACTGACCAATTACGGCGAGGGCAACACCTTCCGCTGCACCGCCTGCGGGAACGGGATGACGATCGACGAGTATTACGATCTGCACCCGCTGACCCCCGATTGCCTGATCCCGAAAGACCTGCGCGTCTGGTTTGAACTGCAGCGCCGCCGCGAGTACCGCGCGATCAAGGATAACCCCGACTACGTGCTGGAGGAAAAGGTCAAACTCGGCTATCTCCCGACCGATCACTACGTTCCGAAGACCGTGACGAGCGAGATCTGCGGCGAGGGCGTGATCCGCCTGACCCGCGACGAGTTCTCGTTCGTGGGGACCAAGCACGGCGAGCCGTTTGAGTTGCACAATAAGACGGTCAATATGATCTCGGTCGTGATGGAGACCGATTCGTCCTACTTCGGCGCGTTCTTCGGCGGGCAGTATTTCGAGTTCCACCCCGAACGCAAGGTCACCACCAAGTGGCAGATCGCCGTCGAGGAAGTACATCGCGCCGCCGGCGGCAAGTGGCAGAATACCCTCCCCGCCCAGCAATGGATCTACGAGGACGATAAACCGACCGACAGGGAAGAGTATTTCCTCCCGAGCGAGGAGAACGCGTAAAGGAGTACGCGTTTGCGGTAGGGGACGGCGTCCTCGACGTCCCGCGCACAAGCAAAGATAATAAAGCAAAACGGCGAGCGCACTCGCCGTTTTGCTTAATAATTCCCATATTGAAATTCTTTGCTCCACTTTCTTCTAAGAAAGTGGACGTACTCCTTGCCCCTTCCGTCACGGTTCCCGCGCCACCTCCCCCGTTGGGGAGGCATAAGAGAGGTCACACCGCTCGGCTGGGGTGACAGGTGAGGCAAACGATCTGGCGTTTCTTCGCGACCTCGTGAAGAAGTTCGATCGCGCGTTTGAGGTTGTTTTCGTCCAGATGCACGAGCGGATCGTCGAGGATCAGGGGCGGCTGCTCCTTTCCCTCGTACAGGTTATCCGCGAGCGCCATCCGGAGACAGAGCGCGGCGACGGTCTTCTCCCCGTCCGACAGGTGGCGATAGCTGCGATACGCGCCCGCCTCCTCGTAGGTCAGATTGAACTGTGCGTCGAGCGAGACCTTCTTCCCGAGAAAAGAGGAGAGTGCGTCGGCGTATGCCGTAAAGGAGGTCTTCACCGGATCCACGTAGCGGCTGACCAGATCCTCCTGCGCCCGTGCAAGCAGGTCGCGGGCGGCGGTCAGGCGGTCGTAGCGTTCTTTCAACGTTTCGATCCGCTCTTTCGCGCGGTCGAGCGCGTCCTCCAGTTCCGGCACCTCGTTCGCCGCTTTCTCCGCGGCGTGGATACGGATCAGAAGTTGATTCTCGCGTTCTTTCAGCGCGTCGAGTTTTTCGGGATCCGCGGGATCCCCCGTCGGGCGTTCGGTCAATCCCTGCTTTCGGGCGAACTCTTCCGCGCTCTTTCTCGCCCGCTCGGCGTCCTGCCGCAGAATCTGCCGTTCCCGGACCGCGTCGCGAAGAGCGTTCAGAGCCGAGCGGAATCCGGCGTCACAGGAGAGACCGTATCCCGCGAAGAACGAGGTCAGTTCCCCGTCGAGCAGGGCGAGCCGTTCTTTCGCCTCCGCGCATCGTTCGGCGGCTTGCGCCTTCTCTTTTTCGAGCGCCGCGAGGTCGTCCAGGTCGCGCTTCAGTTCGGCAAACGCCGCGAGCGCGCCGTCCCCCGACGAATAGCCGTAGGGCGCGAGCAGAGCCGAAAGATCCGCGTCAAGCTGCATCCTCCGCGCCCGTTCCGCGCCGCCGGGATCCGTGATCGCGATCGTTTTCTCCAGCGCCGAGACCTTCCCCTGGATCATAATGAACGCCGCGGCGCCGAGATCGAATACCCCGACCCCGAGCAGGATCGCGCCGGGAACGGTCATCGAGAGGATCAGAAAGATCAGACCCGCAAGGAACAGGAGCCCCCCGATCGCGGCGACGGGGAACAGCCACCCCGCGCTTTTCGGCTTTTCGGGGGAGGGGTTTTGCGGATCTGCGACCGGGATCGTTACCGCTTGCGCTTCGCGGATCGATCGCGCTTTGCTTTCCATTTCCGAGAGAGCCGCCTCGTCCGGGCGCTTCGTTTCAAATTTCGCGGCGAGTTCGGCTTGCCGGGAAGTCGGGACGAACGGCGTTTCCGCGTCGCGCGTCAAACGGTCGCGGAGAAAAATCTTTTGCTCGGCGTCTGCAAGCGAGGTCTCGTCCGGCACGCCGTTTTGGAAGCGGGCGTCCGACTCCGCGAGCCGCTTTTCGGCGGCGTTCGCCTGAGACAGCAGATCGTCGTAGGAACCCCAAAGTTTGCGGGCGTCGAGGACCTTCCGTTCCGCCTCGGCTTTCGCGCGTTCTTCTTTCAGCCCCGGCAGGAGTTTCGCCTGATCCCGCGCCGCGCGGAGCTCGTTCTCGATATCCGCCGCCGCTTTCTTTGCAAAAAACAGTTCGCCGCTGCTCTTGGCGCCGCGCTCCGGCACGATCTTTTTCGCCGCGTTATTCAGCGCTTCGACGGCTTTCTTTGCCGGAACGCCGTCGGGGGAAGCCGAGAGCGCCTCGCAGAGACGGTCGACGATGGTTTTTCCGGGCTCGGGATCGAGCGTGTCGGCGGAGAGGAACACCGTCCGGGTGAACGCGTCCTCGTCCACGCCGAAGAGTTCTTCGCCGGGATTATCGCACGCGATCTCGCGGTCGTTTTTATAGACCGTCAGTTCGTCGCGGGTATCGCTCTTCTCGTCGAAGGTGCGTTCGATCCGATACTTGTCGCCCGAATCGCTTTCAAAGATCAGCGAGCCGCCGAAACTCCCGCCCCCGAAGGGACAGTAGTGCTTTCTCGCGGTCAGGTCCTTCGCGTTGACGCGGTCGCCGGGCAGCCCGTAGAGCATCGCGGAGAGGAACGCGGCGAGCGTGGTCTTTCCGGCGCCGTTCTCACCGAGGACGCCGTTCAGCGCGGGGTCGAATCGGTAGTCTTTATCCGCGATCGCCCCGAAGCGGTTGATATGACAGGAGATCAGTTTCATATTCGGCTCCTTTCAGTTCACGTCTTGTCCGGTCAGCGCCCGTAATCCGAGTTCGAGGATCGCGGACCTGTCCTCGTCCGAGAGCCCCTCTTTTTTGTCGAGCAGGTTGAGGAACTCCCCGCGCAGGGAGACCTCTTTCCGTATCGCGTCGAGATCGAGGGCGGCTTTCGTCTTGTCCTTCACCGACACGAAATAGTGCATGCGCTCGTCGTTCAGCCGCGTTTCCGCGTTGTGGGCGAGATTGGTCCGGTCGAACGTGACCGCGCCGGTGAAGATCAGGCGGATCGGGTCCTTCGGGTCGGCGTCCGAGATCAGTTTCCGCGCCGTATCGATCGCCCCGTACTCGTCCGGCGCTTCGGAAACGTCGCAGTCGTACACCCGGAGCGTGCGGTATGCGTGGGGGATGAATTCGGTCTTGACCGCGCCGTTTTCGACCGTCAGAAGCAGAAATCCCTTCTCGCCCGGCTCGTCGAAGCCGCGCCCCTCGGGACAGCCGGGGTACGCCCAGACCCCCCGCGCGTCGAGTTTTCCGTCCTGCCGCGCGTGGTAGTCGCCCAGCGCAAGGTAGTCGATCCCCCGGTCGGAGAGTTTCGATAACACCACCGTCCCGACGGCGGGCGACGAACCGAGCCCGCCGTGGAGCGTCACGATATTGGTTTTGCCCGGTACGGGGGAGAAACCGTCGTAGAGGGAGGCGCAGTTGTCCTCCGTCATCTCGATCCCCGACACCGCGACCCCGTCCCCCTCCCAGACCTTCCATTTCTCCCCGAAGGTGAAGAGGTTGGGGACGTCGGCGGGAAAGGGAACGCCCGCGTCGTGGTTGCCGTGCAGCAGGAGGAAAGTCAGATCGGCGTTCGCCTTGATCGCGCCGAAAAAGAAAGCGTAGTCTTCCGGGGTCGCCGGGTCGGTGTCGAAGACGTCGCCCGCGATCAAAATCGCCTCGGCGCCGAGTTCCCGCGCCCGCTCGATCATGCGGGTAAACGCGTTTCGCAGTTCCGCGCGGCGCTGTTTGGACTTGCTTTCCGGGAACTTGCCCTCGATCTTCGACCCGAGGTGCAGGTCGGCGGTATGGATCAGTTTCATCTATCTTCCCCCTCTCGGTTTTGTCGGGAAAAGTATACCATACGCGGGGCGGTCTGTCAAGGGAAAACGCCCGATTTCCCTAAAAAAATCACGACGACCCCCGTGCCTTTTCACGGCGTCTTTTACGCGCGGGAACGGCGCTCTTTTGACCCTCTCACAACGGGCGTCGTGACGACCCGCAGGCGGCGCTTTGACACCTCGCAGGCGCGACCGTGACCGGGTCAAAAGGGGGGCATGTCCCGGCGCCCGGTTTTTCCCACACTTGATTTTCAAAGCGATCTGTGCTATACTGGCAGAGAAGAAACGAAGGAGGGCGAAATGGAGCCGCAAGAGCAGCCCGGACGGGACAAACTGGAGGGCGGCGAACTGCACGTCAGACACGGCAGGGTCTGGCATTGGTTCGACAACTTCTGGTACCATTACAAATGGCGGGTCATTCTCGCCGCGATCGGTATCTTCGCGGTGCTTTTCGTGACGCTCTCCACCTGCCGGCGCCGCGAGCCCGACTACTATTTCTACTACGTCGGACCGGGCGGGTTCACGGGGGCGCAGCAGAGCGCGATCATCACCTCCGTCGGGACCGCCGCGGGCGAGGACGGGCGCGACGCGAAGATCGCGTTCTCGTTCCTGTTTATGATGACCAACGATCAGATCGCGGCGTTCCGCGAGGAACACGCGGACGACGGGTTGACGGTCAGCGGCGCGCAGATCATGGCGAACCGCGAACTGCTCTCGGATGAGATCAAGACCGGCAACGCGATCCTGTTCTTTATGGACCCCGAGGTGCTTGAAGAAACGCAGTCGAGTTCCGGCGCGTTCCTCGAGATCCGGCAGTTCGCCCCCGAAGGCACGCCCGATCAGGCGTTCTCGGGCGAGTACGGGATCAAACTCGGCTATACCGTTTTCGCTCACGACCCCGCCTTCTCCGCCTTCCCGGAGGGAACGGTGATCGCGATCCGGAACGGGATCTCGGCGCTCTCGCTTTTTCAGCGCGACAAGGCGCTTGAAAACAGAGCCCGGTACGAGGCGCTGCTCCGACGGTGGCTGACGCCTTGACCGCCGGAACCGGCGCAGACCGGAAACGAAGGGATCGTTGATTATTCGTTAAAGCATTTTTCTCTGTGCATTTCCCTCGCATAGTTGAACGCAATTAAGGTGGAAAACCGCCCGGGTGGGCGGTTTTCTCCTTTTTTAGTATTCGTTTCCTCTCCCCGTTCTCGTTGCCCAGTCGCCGTCGCATAGTCGTCCGGGGCGCGCGCCGTGTCGCACACCCCACACTCCTTGCTTGGGGCGACACCACTTCGTAAAAACGCCCCACTGGGGCGTTTTTGCTCGCTAACCCTCGCAGTATGTAGATATAGCTTCGGGTCGAGAACGGGGATTCTGCATCCTGCTCCGGCGGTCTCCAAAAAACGGAACCGGCGCAGACCGGAAACGAAAAGGTAGATCGCTTTAAGATCCCCCGACGCAAAAGGGGATCTTATTTTTCTTTTTTCACTCCGCAGAGTTTCCGGAGCAGAGGACGGAGAAAGCGGGGCGGACGGACGAGTACGATCTTCATACGATTCTTCCGCGGGGGCGGAAACGCTCCTTTCTTACGGTCGGTCATTTGCGGAGGAGGGCGGCGATCCCTGCGGCGAGGATCAACGCCGCGAGCAAAACCGAGAGGGCGACCGGCGGCAAAAACCGCGTCAGGAGGATCCCGGCGGCGAACGCGAGCGCCGCGACCGTCGTCGGCGATACGCTTTGTTTACAGCATTTCATTTCGGCGCCTCCTTTCCGTTTACAGGATATGCGGCGCGGGTCGGGAAGGTGACGCGGCGCGGTTTTCCTTTATTCATACGCGCACGGGCGCGGACGGTCGCACGCGCTTTGCGGCAGATCGCGTTGCGCGTCCGCGAAGACGTCTCGCAATTTTTTCTTCCGACCCCTTGACAAATCCGTTTCTTCGTGCTATACTGCGTTTGGTGATATCAAAACGATATCAAATTGAAACACATACGAGAAAGGGAATCAAATCATGGAAGAAAAGGTCATCACAGGGAAAAAGATCGGCTTTTTGATGCTGATCCTGATGCTCGCGCTCTACGTCGCGGCGTTCGTCGGACTGCTGGTCTGCGCCTCGCTCGGGACGGAGGATACGCCCGCCTATCCGGGGCTTTTCGGTACCTGCGTCGCGTATCTCTGCCTCGGCTGGATCCTGATCCTCGGCTTCAAGGTGCTGAAACCGCAGGAGGCGCTGGTGCTCACGCTGTTCGGTAAATACTACGGCACGCTGAAGGGCGACGGCTTCTACTGGGTCAATCCGTTCTGCACGTCGGTCAACCCCGCCGCCAAGACCAAACTGAATCAGAGCGGCGACGTTTCGACCTCCTCCGTCCCCGCGGAGCGGCAGACCTCGAATCAGAAGAACGCCGCGGCGGTCGCGAACACCCGCATTTCGCTCAAGATCATGACGCTCAGCAACAACCGGCAGAAGATCAACGACTGCCTCGGCAACCCGGTCGAGATCGGGATCGCCGTGACCTGGCGCGTGGTCGACACCGCGAAGGCGGTCTTCAACGTCGATAACTACAAGGAATACCTCTCGCTCCAATGCGACGCCGCGCTCCGGAATATCGTCCGGCTCTATCCCTACGACGTCGCTCCCAACGTCGACACGACGGGCGACGGGATCGCGGACGAGGGCAGTCTGCGCGGCTCGAGCGAACTGGTCGCGCTCCGCATCCGCGACGAGATCCAGTCGAAGGTGAACGAGGCGGGTCTTGAGATCGTCGAGGCGCGGATCACCTACCTCGCCTACGCGCCCGAGATCGCCGCCGTGATGCTCCAGAGACAGCAGGCGTCCGCTATCATCGACGCCCGCAAGATGATCGTCGACGGCGCGGTCGGGATGGTCGAAATGGCGCTCGATCGGCTCGCGGAAAAGGGGACCGTTCAGCTTGACGAGGAACGCAAGGCGACGATGGTCTCCAATCTGCTCGTCGTTCTCTGCGGCAACCACGACGCCCAGCCCGTCGTCAACTCCGGGAGTCTCTACTGATGGAGCCGGAGGGCAAGAAGCAGATCCCGCTCCGTCTCTCGGCAAAACTCTACGCCGATCTTTCGCAGTGGGCGGCGGACGACTTCCGCTCGCTGAACGGTCAGATCGAGTACCTTCTCACCGAATGCGTCCGCCGCCGCAAAAAGACGGCGGAACAAACGGAGCAGGACGAAAAACCGTAAACGCAAGCGGCTGCCCTCGGGCAGCCGCTTTTGTTAGGGGGATCATTCGCCCTTTTTGTAGTGATCGTACACGGAAAGAATGCCGGCGATTATCAAAACGATCATCAGTTCGAACAGCATTTCGGCGTCCTTCCGTTTTTATTTGCGGCGGGGAGGACGGGAGACGGGCGCGTCTTCGGGGTCTTCGCGCAGGGAAGCGCAGCAAAAGGAAACATGCTCCGCAAGATCGTGTACGCCGCGCTCGCTCGCCTCAAACGAGATCCGTTCCCGCTTGTCGAATCCGAGTTCTTCGCCCTCCTCGTCAACGTCGAAGTTCGCCCCGGCGAAAAGGAAGTTCCACCCCTCCTCTTTTTTCGCCGCGATCAGACGCTTTAAGTCGGCGCGTCTGTAAAACCGGCTCGCGTTCTCGAGCCCGTCGGTGATGATGCAGACGACCGTGACGATCTTTCTGCCCCCGTCGATCTCCTCTTTCTGCGCTCCGGAGATCTCGTTCAAAACGGCGCACGCCGCGTCGTTCAGGGCGGTCATGCCGTTCGGGACGTAGTTCCTCTCGGTCAGCGGACGCGCCTCGTCGAGCGGCGAACGGAAACAAACCTTGTCGAGCGCCTGATTGAACGAGTAGACCGAGATCCGCGCCTCGTCGCCGTGTACTTCGGCTTTCTGCGCGTCGAGCAGTTCGTTGAAGTTCGCGACGGTCGCCCGCCGGATATGCTCCATCGACCCGCTCCTGTCCAGAATGAATACCAGTTCCGTGATCCGTTTTTCCATTGATTGCTCCTTCTTTCGTTATGTTGTTTCAGACGGTTTTTCTTCCGACGTCCTTATTTTACGACAAAACGAGCTGCAACAGGTCGCCTCCAAAGCGACAAAAAAACTCCGTGCGAACCGCACGGAGTCTTTTGAAAAAGGATCATTCGCAGGAACCGAGAAGCGGAAGATCCATCTCGTAGAGATATTCATTGACGGCAAAGAGATCGTGGATCTTGTTTTTTACGCAGTATCGGATCACCAGATCGAAAAGATTGCTTTCGGAAAGACAGTAGCCGAGCGATTTCAAAAGTTCGTCCGCTTCACTTTCCGAGGGCGAGAGCGTCATGATCAGGGCGATCGCGGTTTCCTTGCGCGGCTTGTACGTTTCGCTCGAAAAGATCTTGGAGAAAAGTTTGCGGTCTATGTTTGCCCGGGTGTAGCAATCGACCGCCGTCATATCCCGCTCGATCATCTTCAACAGGAACTGTTTTTGAAAACTCGGCTTCAGGGGCGGGAGCGAAAACCTCTTGTCGCGTCGGGGAGGCGGGGACATACAAATCTGCCGCCTCTCACCGCAGACAGGGCCCCAATCCAAATCATCGGCGCATACGGGCTCGTCAAAGGATACGTCGGATACTCTTTGCGTGTGTTCTTCAATAAACGAGCGCAGACCGGCGAGCGCTTCGGGGGACGCATGCCCTATCGGCGGAGGCGTCGGTTTTCCATCGCCGTTTTGCTCGTCGGTCGGGCGTTCCCGCATCACTTCGGCGAAAAGGGCGGGATAATTGCTTTCATAGGTCCGATCGTGCATGGTCAATTCTCCTTTTCCCCTTATCATATTTCGGAACGACTTTGCGTAGAAAGAGGCGCTTTTCAAGACAAACTCTTTTTCTGCCGTTATTTTACCTCAAAGACCGTCTGCCTTGGTCGCCTGAAAAGCGACGCGGAAAACCGCAGTTTTACTCTTCCTCTTTTTTGAACGTCAGACCCAGTTCCGCGATCTTGTCGCGGATCTCCTCAAAGGACTTTTGCCCGAGGTTCCGGATCCTCAGGATCTCCTCTTCGGTGCGGGAGACGAGGTCGCCGACGGTATCGATCTCGGAGCGTTTCAGGCAGTTGTAGCTCCGGCGGGAGAGGGCGAGCTGCTCGACGTCGGCGGAGAGGGCGGGGGAGAGCGGCTTGTCCTTTTCGTCTTCGCCGGTCATTTTCGGCGTTTCCCCTCCGGCGATCGAGGACAGGCACTCGAAATGCCGGATCAGGACGTTCGACGCGGTGGCGATCGCGGCGTCGGGGGAGAGGGCGCCGTTGGTCGTGACGGAGAGGATCAGTTTGTCGTAATCGACGTCGCCGCCGACGCGGGTATTCTCGACCGAGTATTCGACCTTTTGGACGGGAGTAAAGATCGAATCGACCGAAATCGAGCCGAGCGGCAGCGGGGAATAGAGTTCTTTGTTTCTCTCGGCGGGAACGTAGCCCTGCCCCTTTGCAAACGCGATCTCCATCTGGAAACGCACGCCGTCCGCGAGCGTCGCGATCACCTGCCCGGGGTTGACGATCTCAAGGTCGCCGTCGGATTTGATATCCCCTGCTTTCACGGTGCGGGGACCGGTCTCGTCGATCTCTGCGAGTTTTACTTCGTCGGTTTGCAGTTTGGCGACGATCCCCTTGACGTTCAGAACAATCTCCGGGACGTCCTCGCAGACGCCGTCGAGCGTCGTGAACTCGTGCTGCACGCCGTCGATCTTGATCCACACGGCGGCGGCGCCGGGCATCCCCGAGAGCAGCACGCGGCGGATCGAGTTGCCCACGGTGATCCCGTAGCCGCGATCCAACGGCTGGATAAATGCGGTCGCGCTCCTTTGATTCTCGCTGACTTTTACGGTGACGTCGGGTTTGCAGAATTCGAACACGGTTTTTTCTCCTTTTGGTTATTGATCGTTATTGACGGTTTTCATTGCATAAACTTGTTGCCGCCGTGAGAGCCGTCCTTGTTCGTAAAGTTCGACAGCAAACCGGTTACGACGGTAGTTAACGTACTGACGGAATAAAGGGCGATCGTTACGTAACACGGAACGATCAGCATAAGTACCAGACAACCCATCATTGCCGATCCTGCGATCAGCGTGATCTTAAACAGTTTCTCACTCACTTCGCTCTTCTCCTTGTATTCCTCGTTTTCGTTCTCATTGTACGATAAAACGGAACCGATCCGGTCGCCGGAAAAGCGACGCGTCGGGGAGGCTGCCGAGTTTCTTTTTTCATAATATACTCGCGAAAACCGATTTTTACTTTTTTTGATAAGGAATGGCAAAAATCGCTCCCGGGAGCGAAAGGGCTATCAGTATAGCAGAGTCGGAAAGATTTGTCAAGCCCCCCTTCCCGCGGCGTCCCGTTTTCGGGATATCCCTCCCTGAAATACAAAAACCCCCCTGAAACATTCCTGCTTCAGGGGAGTGTGATTTCGTTCCGTCAATCCTCGATCGCGGCTTTGCGGGAGAAGATCGGGTGGATCTGTTCGGGTGGGAACTTCGGACGGCGATCGTAGGTGTAGAGACCGTTCTGTTCCTGCTCGACGTCGGTGAGCTGGGTGTAGCAGAAAGCGAAGATCTTCGGGTTGTCGAGCAGCGCGTCGGTCAGCCCCTTCAGCCGGGTGAGGAACTCCTCTTTGGTTTTGGGGGTGTTGCCGTAGCCCCAGGCGGATTCGTCCACGCTCCATCCGATCCCGCCGTACTCGCTGACGAAGACCGGCTTACCGGGCGTATAGGGCTGCCGCTCGTTGCGCTTCATCGGCTCGATATAGGTGCCGTCCGTGACCAGCGAGGCGAAGTGTTCGACCATCACGTCGGGCTTCTGCTCGTAGTCGTGGACGTCGTGGATGTCGGATTCGACGTGGAAGTTCCCGCTGGTGTCGATCGCGGGGCGCGTCGGGTCGATCGCCTTTGTGGTGCGGTAGACCAGCGAGAGCAGGGGATCGAACTGACGGCAATGGTGCTGATCCCACGTTTCGTTGAAGGGACACCAGCCGACGATGGCGGGGTGGTTGAAGTCGCGCTCCATCTCCTCGATCCATTCGGGCAGGATGGGATAGATCGCCTCCGGCTTCGTGTGGTCGAGCCCCCAGTTCGGGTATTCGCCCCAGACGATATAGCCGAGTTTGTCGCAGTAGTAGAGGTAGCGTTCCTCAAAGATCTTTTCGTGCGGACGCGCGCCGTTGAATCCCATCGCGAGCGAGCGGAGGATATCGTTTTTCAGTTCCTCGTCGGAGGGGGCGGTGTAGATCCCGTCGGGATAGAATCCCTGATCCAGCACCAGCCGCTGAAAGACCGATCTCCCGTTCAGGCGGAACTTCATCCCGTCCATCTTGATATCGCGGAGACCGAAATAACTCTTGACTTTATCTTCACCAAAGGTGAAGGTAAGATCGTAGAGTTTGCCGTCCCCGATCTCCCACAGATGCTTTTCCGAGAGGGGGATCGGGAAGGTGACCGTCCCGCCCGCGCCCTTGACCGTCGCGCGTCCGACCTCGCGCCCCTCGAAGGAGGCGACGGCGGTAAGATCCGCGTTTCCCTCGAGCTTCGCCTGTACGGTCACAACGCCGTTTTCGGCGTCGGGATAGTATCTCGTCGAAACGAGGCGCGTTTCGGGCGCGAACTCAAGCCAGACGGTCTGCCAGATCCCGGTGGTCCGGGTGTAATAGCAGCCGTAGGAGGCGTACCGGTCGCTCTGCTTGCCCGACGGGATCATCGGGTCGCGGCTGTCGTCCTTTGCGTACACGACGACGGTATTCTCACCGGCTTTCGCGGCGTCGGTGATATCAAAGCAGAAGGAGACGTAGCCCCCGACGTGCCGCCCGACCTCGACCTCGTTGACGTAGACCTTGCAGGTGTGGTCGACGGCGCCGAAATGGAGCAGAACGCGTCCCGCGAGCTCCTTTTCGGAAAGTTCAAAGGTCCGCCTGTACCAGACCGCCGCGTGAAAATCGACCTCTCCGATCCCCGACAGCCGGCTTTCGGGGCAGAACGGAACGACGATCTCGCGGTCGTAGGCGGCGCCGGCTTTCATCAGCCCTCTTTCCTCGCCGCTGTCCGATTCGTCGAAGCGGAAATCCCACTTCCCGTTGAGGTTGCGCCACGCTTCGCGCTCGAATTGCGGTTTCGGATGCTCGGGTCTTGCGATCATTGTGTTTCTCCTTATTCTGATGCGCCGAGGGCGCAATTCGTGATTTGATAACGAGTCGTTATCCGAATTTGACGATCTTTTTGAAGAACCGGTAGCCGCAGACGTCGAGCCAGCGGCTGAACTTGGATTTTCCCGTCGCGACCGTCGCGGTGGTGGTCCAGCGGAGCCGCCGGTAGAGCCAGGGATCCTTGTCCTTGATATACTGCCAGACCGCGAAGAAGTTGGCGCGGCGCTCGGGGGTGTCGTCGGCGTAGGTGAAGACCGCGCAGATCAGGACCATCATCCCGAGTTCGTGGAGCAGGTACCGCCGCAGTTTCGGTCGGGTCTCGCCCATCTCGCGCAGATCGAAGCAGTCGACCATCATCTTGGTCACGCGGATCTGCTGTTCGTAGCGCTTCGCCCCGTTTTCGAGCGTGACCGACTGATCGGCGCGTCCGATAAAATAGCGGTAGAGGTCGAGCGGCATATAGTAAATGGTCTTGACGTCGGGGAGCGGCTTATACATGAACAGGTTGTCCACGTAGAAGGTGTGCTTCGGCAGTTCCAGCCCGCAGTTCCGGAGGATATCCGTCTTGAAATAGACAGAGTGCATCATCAGGTACTGCGTGATGCCGAAGGGACGGATATCCTCCCACGAACAGACGGTTTCGTTCGGGAATATCCGGTGATAATCCATCACGAAGGTCTTTCCGTCCGCGACGTGCTCGTAGACGTAGTTGGCGACGTACATATCGACGTCGACCCCGGCAGCCTCGTGCTCCCGGATACGGGAAAGCAGTCCGGCAAGCGCGTCCCCGTCGAGCCAGTCGTCGGAATCGACCACCTTGAAGTATTTGCCCCGTGCGTTCCGGACGCCCTGATTGACCCCCTCTCCGTGTCCTCCGTTCTCCTGATGAATGACGCGGACGCGGTCGGGGTGGTCTTCGGCGTAGCGGTCTGCGATCTCGCCGGTCGCGTCGGTCGAGCCGTCGTCAACGATAATGATCTCGGTATCGTCCCCCGCGGGGAGCAGGGAATCGATACATTTTCGCATATACGCTTCGGAATTATAGCACGGAACGGTAAAAGTCATCAACGTCATAGAGATAACCTCCCGTCTGTCGCTTTTTCGTTCTCGTCGGACTCCGGGTTTTCGCGCCGGAGTTACCAACAGTATAGCACAAATCGGCGGGAATTGCAACCCCGAAGCGAAAAAGCGTCGTCCCGCCGGACCGTTTTTTCGTCCGCTCCGAAGAAGTTTACAAATCGGGTCCCGTTCGTTCTTTTTCTGTTCAAATATTTCCTCTACAATGATATTCGGTAAAAAATGCGCCGACGCGGTCGGATAACGAAAGGAAACGCGGTCATGCTCACGTTACGCGACGTCAGAAAAGAATACGGAGAGGGGGAGAGCGCGGTCGCCGCCCTCAAGGGGGTCACGGTCTCTTTCCGGGAAAACGAGTTCGTCTCGATCCTGGGTCCCTCCGGGTGCGGGAAGACCACGCTCCTGAATATCATCGGCGGGCTCGACCACTACACGTCGGGCGACCTCGTCATCCGCGGCGTCTCGACCAAACTCTACCGCGACGCCGATTGGGACGCCTACCGCAACCATTCGGTCGGCTTCGTGTTCCAGAACTACAACCTGATCCCGCACCAGACCGTACTCGCCAACGTCGAACTCGCGCTCACGCTCTCCGGCGTGTCGAAAGCCGAGCGAAAAGAACGCGCGACCCGGGCGCTTGTCCGCGTGGGGCTCGGGGATCAGATCAAGAAACGCCCGAACCAACTTTCCGGCGGACAGATGCAAAGAGTGGCGATCGCCCGCGCGCTGGTGAACGATCCCGACGTCCTGCTCGCAGACGAGCCGACCGGGGCGCTCGATACCGAGACCAGTATCCAGGTGATGGACCTGCTCCGCGAGGTGGCGCGCGAGAAACTGGTCGTGATGGTGACCCACAACCCCGATCTTGCCGAACGCTACTCGACCCGGATCATCCGTCTGCTCGACGGCGGGATCGTCGGGGACAGCGATCCGTACGACCCCGATTCGGAGCCCGAAACCGAAAAGACGTCGGGGAAACCCGTCGAAAACGTCGCCTCCCCGGACCCCGCCGAATCGGAGGAGCCCCGCAAAGGCGAAGAGAAAAAAGGAAAGCCGAAGAAGCGTTCCATGTCGCTTCTGACCGCGCTTTCGCTCTCGTTGAACAACCTGATGACCAAGAAGGGGCGCACGTTTCTGACCAGTTTCGCCGGGAGCATCGGCATTATCGGCATCGCCCTGATCCTCGCGCTCTCGAACGGCATCAACCTCTATATCCGGCACATCCAGGAGGACGCGCTCTCGTCCTACCCGATCACGATCAACCGTGAGGAGACCGACCTGGTCTCGATGATCTCCTCCCTCGGGGACCAGCGGGACGTCGGAAGGGACCACCCGACGGACGACGGGAATATTTACAGCAGCCCCGTCTTCTACAACCTGATCAACACCCTGCTCGCGCCCGACAAGAGCGAGAACGATCTGGCGGCGTTCAAAGCGTACCTCGACGGCGGCGCCCTCGACGGCGTGGACGCGACGGTCCGGTACGGCTACGACATCCCCCTGACCGTCTATACGCGCGATCCCGCGACGGGCGAGTATGTCTCGTCGGATATCTACGCCCTGATGTCGAGCGTCAGCGGGACCCCGACCGACTCTGCGACGTCAAGCTATTCCTTCTCGTCCAGCTTCTCGTCCTACAGCGTATGGGGCGAAGTGCTCGGCGGGAATGACGGGAAACTCGTCGCGGACCTCGTCAAAGAGCAGTACGACCTGCTCGCCGGGGAATGGCCGACGGGGGCTGGCGACGTTCTGCTCGTTCTGAACGATCACGACGAGGTCAACGACCTGACGCTCTACGCCCTCGGACTGAAGAGCGAGGCGGATATGCGGCAGATGATGGTCGCGGCGTTCACCGGGAGCAAGATCGAGCAGCCCGAAACCGAGAAGTGGTCCTACGAGGATATCCTCGGGCGCACCTTCCGCACCGTCGCGCCCGCCCGCCTGTATCAGAAGATCGGAGGGAAGTGGCAGAACGTCTCAAATCAGCAGGCGGTGCTCGAGACCATGCTCACGAACGACGAAATGTCGATCGAACTCCGGGTCTCGGGTATCCTGCGGAAGAATCCCGACGCCACCTCCACCTCCGCGAACGGCACGCTGCTCTACACGTCGGCGCTGACCAAATACCTGATCGAGTCGACCCGGGAGAGCGAGATCGTGAAGGAACAGCTCGCGGACCCCGATACCGACGTTCTGACCGGGCTGCCCTTCACGGTCGATCCCGACACGCTGCCGAAGACCGACCCGGAACGGGCGCAGCGCTTGACCGAATACGTCGCGGGTCTTACCCCGCGGGAGAAAGCGGAACTGCTCGAAACCATGCTGAAAACCGATTACGACCCCGAGACCAAAACGGTCAAGTCCATAAACCTCCGGATCTACGAAACGGTGGAGCAGGTGATGGGGACGATCGGCTCGACCCGTCAGGAGATCGTCGCGTGGGTCGACGCGTACTATCCCGAATATTCCACGTATATCGCGTATTTCGATAACGACGCGAAACTCGTCGCCACGGTCAGGACCCTGCTCGCGATCAAGGTCGCGCAGGAGATCGAGGAGAGGGGCGAGGCGCTCTACGAATCCTACCGCAACACCCCGTCCGACGCCGAGATCGCGGCGGGCGCGGAGGCGATCACGGCGACGCTCACCGACAGAACGGCGAAGGAGAACTACGTCGTCGGGGTCTACCTCGCGTCCACCGAGCTCTCCGAGGACGCGCTTACCGCGTGGGCTGCGGGGCTCTCGGACGACGAACTCGACCGCGTGACCGGACGGCTCGCGCGCGCCCAAGCAAAATCGCGGATCGAATCCGATCCCACCGTCAACGAGGCGACCAAGGACGCCCGCTGCGCCGCCGAACTCGACAAAATCATAGATTCGTTCAACGAAAAACAAAAGGCGGCGGCGTACCAGTATTTCGTCCCCGACGGGAGCGCCGGCACCTCCTACGAGGAAACGCTCGCGAAACTCTACGTCTACGACGAGGATAACCCTTCGAGCATCAGCATCTACGTCACCACCTTCGAGGAGAAGGATAAGGTGACCGCCGTGATCGACCGCTACAACGAGAACGCGGCGGAGGATAAGCAGATCACCTACACCGACGTGATGGCGCTGCTGATGACCTCGGTCACCCTGATCCTGAACGCCGTGACCTACGTGCTGGTCGCCTTCGTATCTGTCTCGCTCGTCGTCTCGTCGATCATGATCGGCATCATCACCTATATCTCGGTGCTTGAACGGACGAAAGAGATCGGTATCCTGCGCGCGATCGGCGCCTCGAAACGCGACGTTTCCCGCGTCTTCAACGCGGAGACGCTGATCATCGGCTTCGCCGCCGGACTGATCGGCATTATCGTCACGCTGCTCTTCTGCATCCCGATCAATCTGATCCTGCGGGCGCTCTCGGGCATTTCCAATATCGCCGCGGTGCTGCCGGTCGGCGGCGCGATCGCGCTGGTCTTGATCAGTATGGGGCTGACGCATCTCGCGGGTCTGATCCCGGCGAGGATGGCGGCGAAGAAAGACCCCGTC
>CACZAZ010000001.1 GCA_902779285.1 uncultured Ruminococcus sp. | reverse complement strand
GGCGATCTCCTCGCCGGACAGAGAGTACCGCTCGAACAGGGCGTCCGCGAGCGCGGAGAACGTGTCCCGGTTTTCCGAAAGGATGGTTTCCGCCCGCGCGTTCAGCCGTTCCAGGACCTCGACGCGTTTGGAGTCGATCTTTTCACGGAGCCGCTCCGAGAGTTGCCCGGCTTCCCTGAACGGACCTCTCGCCGACGGGCAAAGAAGTTCCAACCCGTAGGCGGCGTTGATCGTGATCAGGTTCTGCACGACAGAAGCGGCGGCGACGTAATCGTCCGCAGACGACGCCGAGTGGGTGCGGAACACCATCTTTTCGGCGGCGGCTCCGGCAAGACCGACGGTCACCCGATCTTCGCTCTCCTGCACGCTGCCCACCTCGTCGTTCTCCCGTCCGTTCAAGCAGACGTGCCCGAGCGTATCTCCGTGCGGAAGGACCGACGCTCCCGACAGCCGGTCGGGGGACAACGCGTAAGCGACCAGCGCATGGCCCGCCTCGTGTACCGCGACGACTCTCCGCCTGCGATCGCTGCCCGGGTCTCCCTCCATCGAGCGGAATACAACGTTGTTCATCGCCGTCCGAAGGTGTTCCTGCGTCATTTCCGTTCCGCCGTTTTTCATCGCGAGGATCCCCGCTTCGTTGATGAAGCACTCGAGCTGCGCTCCGGTGAATCCGGCGGTGATCTTCGCAAAATACGAAACGTCGACGCGCTTCTTGAGTTTGATCTTCGACATATAATAGCGAATGATGGCTTTGCGATCGTCAAGGGAGGGCGTGTCGATCAAAAGCATACGGTCGAACCGTCCGCTCCTCAAAAGTGCGGGGTTCAACCCGCGGTACTGGTTGCAGGTCGCCACGACCAGCACGCCGCTGTTATCCTTCTGCCCGTCCAGCTCCTGTAAAAGGATCTTCATGATCCGTTCGTTGTCGTCCATGTAAAAATTCATGGACGATTCGGCGATCTTGTCGATCTCGTCGATCAGCAAAACCGACGGAGCCGAGCTCCTTGCGGTCTCGAACGCGCTCATGATACGATCCGCCGCGTCCTCGCGGGTGCAGTCGGCGGAGCAGACCTCGACGCAAGCGATCGGTTTGTCCGCGATCGCTCTCGCCAGCATGCTCTTTCCGACGCCGGGCTCGCCGTAAAGTAAGATCCCGCAGGGGATCCTGACCCCAGCCTTTCTGTACTCGTCCAGGTTCAGAAGCATTTCACGCAGCCCCATCAGGTACTGCTTTTCTTTCTCATATCCGGCAATTTGTTTAAATCTGTTCATAAAAACCTTTCATTTCATCGTCCGTTTAAAGGTGCGTCGCCCGGCACCGGATCAAAAAAGATCCGCGGCAACGCCAAGATCAAAAACGATCGTCGGACAAGGATCCCGTCGAACGAGCGCTGATGCCGTTTGGGAAAGTCCTTCCGATCTTGCGGTTTTCTCCGCTCCGGAGAATGGGGGTTCGGTTTTTCGTTTCTGTTCCGGGCACCCCTCCTTTCATCCCCCCGTCGGGGGTCCCGACGGCATCAAACGCACGTCGGGCTTTGCTTGGGGGCGGTCAACGTGAAAAATGAACGGTCAGGCGATCTGTGCTTTACGCCGTCCGCCCTTCAACGCGGTCCGCCGAAGAACGCTGACGTGGTACTCGCGCTCCACGTATCTGATGTAAAGATGCATTTTCTCCATGGTGTGCAGAACGGCGGTGTTGCCCTTCGCCTTTGAAAAATCGAACGCTTCGTCGAGGCGCACTCCGTTGGAGAAGTACCCGTGAACTCCGCTTCTGTAGTCTTGTGAAAACAAATAATAGGAAACCTGATCGACCGTGAGATAGAACGTATGGGTTCCTTTGCCGGTGGCTTTGCACGATACGAAACACTTCATTTGGAAACACTCCTTCATTTTGTTTTCGTTCCGATCCTCTCCGCATAAGAGGATCGTTTTTGACCCTCTTTTACAAAAGAGAATCCTAAACGCCGGAAAACAAAAAATCCCCGGAAGCGTTGAAATATAACGCTTCCGGGGATTTTTTGCAGATCTTTTTCTGTAGGTTTTGACTCAAAAAATGTAGAAAAACGGGTCAGACGGACGGAGTTCGCCTGTGTTTGATCCCGAGGATGTCGACGTCTCCGTCTTCGTCTGCGTACAACTCGTCCCTCGTCTGTTGCCGTCCGAGTTCGCTCATCCGGACGTAAAACCAATCGTTTGCCGAACAAACGCACGAGAACAGCAGAGACTTGTATGAGCTTGCTTTCGAATCGGGCTTGTCCAGCTCTTTGATGAGCAGAGAGAGGACTCCCCCGTTCTTCATTTTCTCTCGAACGAAGGCGACGCACTCCCCCTCGATCTCCTTCGTTTTCGCCCAGATCCGTTTTTTCTCTTCCTCGCTCGAATTCCGCAGTTTCATCCGCTCCCGCCGGATCTCTCCGCTGCGCTCTTCCAGCTTTTTGAGGATCTCGTCCTTGTATCGGTATTCGTTGTTCATCTTTCGGGCGGGCACTTCGGGCAAAAACGAAGCAAGCTCCACCCTCGCCCGATTCTGTTTGCGCGGCGTTCCCTTTTCGATCACGCCCTGCAGGACCTGCATCGCCGTCGCGTACCGATCGGAATAGCGTTCGGTGTCCTCCCGGTCGGGGCGCTGCCGCTCGCGTTTGCGGACGATCTTCATAAAGGACGGCCGCAGGGCGTCCTTCGGAACGCGCGCCGACCGGATCGCGGCGACCTCCGCTTTGGCGGACACCCCGTAGTTCCGCTTCGCCTTGTCGATCTCCATCCCGGACAGCGCCGCCAGCTTGCAGATGTCGTAATACAGATCAAGGTCGAAGCCGCGCTCCGTGGAATGAAGCTTGTTCCAGAAAATACTGTTCAGCCATTGCGACGTGTTGACGATGTTCCCGATCTCGTTGTTGGAGATCTCCGTGTCGATCACGTACAACGCCTTGTTCTCGGTCTGCGAGTCGATGTCCACGACCGGCACGCCGAACTCTCCGTCGTGTTTTTTCGCCGCGTTCAGCATAATCCCGTTGTCGGTGATCAGCATGAAATCCGAGTCGAAGTCGCAGCCGTTCAAGCGGTCCATCAGGCTCGTTTCGATACAGTTGACACAGACGATCTCTTTCGTCAGATTGAAATAGCGGGCGTATTCGTCGGAGTCCGACGCCTTGTTCTTCGCCACGAACAGATTCCCCATCGTGATATGGGGGCTTCGGGCGCAGAGCAGCTCTTCGGCGTCGGGAAAGAAGGCGGTCCTGACCTCGTTCCCTTTCAGCACGAGGGCTGCGGGCGAGGAGAAATCGAAGCCGCGGTCGGTAACGGCGGAGAGCATCTCGAATCCGTTCCCGAAGAGCGTCGCGTTGGTCCCGTGCACGAGGAACCTTCCCTTCCGCATCTTGTTCAGATAACTCTTCTTGACGTCCTGCAGAAAGTCGTTATACAGTTCGGTACGGGAGTACTCGTCGTTCCGCGACAGAAGATCCAGATTGACCCGCTTGCGCAGCGAAACTTCTTCGTCTTCCTCCTCGCTCTCCCCGTCTCCCTCGTCGGGATCGCCGATCTCCTCCGTGCGGTCGTCCCAATCGAACGGATCGTCCCCGTCTTCCGCGCGTTCCCTGCCTTGACGGATCTCGCATTGCAGGTAATGCCGCATGAAAGCGGGATCGTTGATGATCCTGTCCAGGTATTCCTGCGCGGGGCGCGTCAAAGCCGTCAGCTCCTCATCGTTCAGGTCCAGCGTGTTGATCAGCTGATAGCTGGTCTGCACCATCCGCCCGTCGAAAAACGCGGTCGGCTTATCGGTCTTGACGACGCCGAACGATTCCTCAAGCTCGTTCAGCCAGCGTTCTTTTTCGCGCCGCGCCGTTTCTCTGCATTTGCCCGCGTCCCGACGGTCCTTTTCGGGCATCCCGTTCTGCAGGATCTTGATGCTTTTCAAACTTGAATCCGTGACGATCAGCTTGATGTCGGAAATGCTCTTTGCCAGCGTCAGGCACTCCGGGTTCAATTGCGACAGATCGGTGATCCCCCGATCCCGGAACCACTCCCGGAGTTTGGTATTGAACGCGCAGGTCTTGAAAAACCGGTTCCGGAGCAGCGCCATTCCCTTGCCCCGGAGGTAATCCGTCTCCCGGAACACGCTCTCGTCGAGCAACGCCTGCCCGTCCCAAATCTTGTTCTTGATCCCGGCTTTCCCCGGGGCGGCGACGATTTTGTCTCCCTCTTTTTTCACGGTGACGACTTCGCTTTGGAATCGGCTCTCGGCGTCCGGGATAAACAGGATCGCTTCCTTCGGGATCCGGATCTCGCAATGCGCGTTCGACAACGTCAGGGAAATATAGGATTCCCAGGACACTTTGTCAGTGACCTTTCTTTCGTCCAGCCCGCAGGAGGACCACTGCATCATGGACTTCTTCAGCGGTTCGAGAATAAACAGGCAGTTTCCCTCTCTGCTGCTGCCTGCGCTGCGTTTGTATCTGACGTAGCGGTTGACGACGATCTTGTCTTCCCCTCCCTCTCGTTTCCCGCTTTTGCGCTGGGTCTGTATCTCGATCACCGTCTCGTAAAGGTTCTTCCGAAGATCCTCTGTTCCGATCCTTTCCCCGGACGGCGACGACCATGCCTTTCGGAAGGTCACGTTGATCACCGCAAGCGTGGCGCCGCTTTCGTCGTCGGCGCTGTAATCCCGGATCTCGAAATAACCCTTGACTTTCCGCCGCTCTTTTTCCTTCGCGTACACGGCTTTCAGCTTTTTGGTCTCCAGACTGTTGTATATGCTCGCCGTGAATCGTTTGAAATCGACCCCGCCCTTTTCGTCGCAGATGCTGAACGCCTTTTTTTCGTATATACTCTCATAAAGGTCGGCCGCATCGACCGACAGGATCTTATATTCTTTTATGGTTTCTTTCTCTTTTTTCAAAACAGTCTGCCCTTTCCCGGCGGCGTGCGCCGGCTGTCTTGCGGGTTCCGCTCGGCTTTGATTCTTTCGGCCCTGCCGCCTTTTTTCGTTCGACCTAAGTCGTTTTTCGTCGAGTCTTTTTTATTATTGTATCATACCTTCGCGCAAAGCGCAAGACGATTGGGGGGCGGGGGCGAAGAATCCGAAAAAAAGGGCAACGACAAATGACGTTGTCCGGCGGAAACGCACGCCGTTTTTGTTTTTGAAAGGTGCTTTGTAACAAGTCCGCAGCCGTCGCATTGACGGCGCGGGGAAATATGGTATAATCATATTGCCGAGATCCAAACGAAAAAAAGAGGTCTTTGCAAATGGACTTTTTTGCTTATTTGATGAACGTTTGAACAGTGATTTGGATCTTCACCAGCACCGGATTTCTCGGCTTCTTTCTATGCAGATACCAAACCCCGGTATAAAAAGAAGAGCCCCGACCGAGTTTATATGCCCTCTCCGTTCTTCGGCGCACGGGTTCAGAGACCCGAGCGAGCATCGGTTCAACCGTTTTTGTTTTGAAATCTTGCTATTTCTTCTAATTCGTGGTATAATTGACAAAGAAACCGAAACAAGAGGAGAAGTTCAATGAACAAACCGGCTTGCATTGTTTGCGGAAACCCTACGGGCGGCAAAGGAAAAGACTTTTGTTACGACTGCTGGAAGAAAAAAGAGAGCGGCGAGATCGTTCAATGCGAAAAATGCGGTAATTGGATCAAAGCGGGTGAAAAATGCGGTTGCACGAAAACGTTTTCTGAACTTCCCCACGAAGGGTTCGATCATTGCGTCCTCTGCGGCAAAGAAACCGAAGGCGTCGCATTCTGCAAAGAATGTTATATGAAATATCCGAACCACGAATTGCTCGCAATGTTAAACGGACAAACAAAGGCGGAGCAAACAAACACACAGGATGAAAAAGAAGAAAAGAGCAACAATAGAACAATTATAGTTAACGCGGAAAGCAAATCAAAATGTATAACCTGCGGAAGACACACAGACGGTTTGCTGTTCTGTCCGATATGCTATCAAAAGTTTCACAAAAAACAACTAATTTTCAGAATCACAGAATGTTCAAAGGTACAACTTCTTGACAGTGATTACGAAAATATATATGAATGTGACGATGGACATATAGTAAAAAGCAAATCAGAAAGAGACATTGATAACTACCTATATGCACACAAAATTATACACGCATACGAAAAAGCGATTGCATATAGTGAAAAAGATGAATTGCACCCTGACTTCTTCCTACCCAACTATTTAGGCGATGGGAAAGACGTTTACATTGAGCATTGGGGATACAGTGAGAGTAACATAGAATATACTGAATCCAAAAACTTCAAACTTAAAATATATAGAGAGTTGTGCAAAAAAAAGAAAATGACACTAATTTGCACACACGAAACAACAGACGCAAAAAGGATCAGAGCCGTACTCGATAGAAAACTTGATATTGATTTCATCAAAGAAAACGAAATAAACGGAGAAGACACCTAACCCCCTCCCGGCTGCGTCACGCGGCCGGGATCTGTTTTCCGCAAAAAAAGAAGCCCCGACCGGGACTTCTTCTCTTTATACCCTCCGCTCTCTTGACCGGTCGAAAACCCCGAGATGAACGGAAGGCAAAATCGAGGCGGAAAGGAGGTGATAAAATGTTGCGCGACCACAACCTGGCGATCTGGCTTAACGTACATGGCGAAATGTTCCTAAACCTGATCGCCGCTCTTGTCACTTACATTTTCTAACCCCACTTTCCGCTGATTCGATTATATCACGGGGCTTCCGACCTGTCAAGAGCGGAATATCTTTTCCTCCCACCCGTTCCGGGGAAATTCCTTGCGCCCCCTTTGCGGAAATCCAGAGCCCCGCGCCGGATCAGAACTTTTTATCACACGACCAACCCTTTTCTATCGGCGTTTTTGTCACAAATTGCATTCCGGCACCCTCATATACCTTTTAACTTCAACGGTTCTTATTTCTCTCAACGATTGCGAGAGTATTATCTTTCTTTTTTTCTACATATTAACAGTGCATGATTACTCATACCGGTGCAGCTTTCATGGAACGCCATTTGATCGTACAATGGTTTGATAAGCTCGAACTTTTCATCAGAGGCCTTATCGATGTATTTCATAAAAATATAGAAATCTGTTCCCAGATTATGAATCTTTTCAAGCCCGTATTTTCGGGTTATTCTTTCCATGTCTTCGGGTGTGGTGTACCAATAAAGCCCGGGCTTTTCAAAATCACACCCGTCCTCTAACATTTTGTTGCCCGATTCATTTGGATAATCCGTAAATTCCGTACTGATACACGCGCCGGCATAAAGCCCGATTTTATTTATATAAGAAATCGCTACAATTCCTTTTGGTTTGCTGATACGAAAGCATTCCGCCACGACCGCTTCTGCCTCTTTCGGGGATAGATGATAAAGCGGGCCAAGGCAAAGAACGACGTCATAGCTGTTGCTTTCAATCTCTGTAAGGTCGGTAGCGTCGCCAACAGAACAAGTCAGATTGCAGTAACCGGATTCCTCGATCTTTTTACGAAATATTTCAATATGCGACGGAACAATATCTACACCGCAGTATTCTTTGCAATTGTCCGCATAATACATTCCATAATAACCTGTACCGCATCCTATTTCCAAGATGCGCGTTTCTTTGGATATAAACGGCTCTAAGTGTTTTTTGTGTAATAGAATTCTAAAGAAGACGCCCGGGATCTTTTGTGACGGTTTTCTTCTTTGCTGCCGTCGCCGTATTGTTTCAATATCAAATCCCTATTGTTTGCCATTCTGTTTCCCTCTTTCTGAATGTTCAGCATCATCCTCGCTGAATTCAACAATATCGTCAAGCGTACAATCCAGCACCGCGCAGATTTTTCCAGCGTTTCGAGCGGAACGGGTTCAGATCCGCGATACCAGTCGCATTGACGTCGTGAACGGTCGTCAGACAGTTGCCCCACGCGTCGTATGCATATTTTACCACACCCGCGCCGCTATTGTCAACTTTTCAAAAAACCACCCCGCCGAAGCGGGGTGGAAAACTGACGCCGGGATACGGCGTAGTCGTTTGCGCTCGGTCGGGGCGGCGCCTTGGATCATCCCACCGCAAGCGGCTGGAAAATCGGGGTTCAAATGACAAGCGGAACGATAGTTAGGGCGGGGCGCCGTGCGGCGCTCCGCCCTAACTATGGTGCTCCTGCGGAGATTGCCTGAACCCGCGTCTCGAAAAACGGCGTGGTCGTTCTCTCTGTGTCGGGGCGAGCCGCTTCGAATTTGCGCGGCTCCGCCACGCAAATTCAGAGTTCGAATCGGGAGCAAAAAGGGAGCACCAAACAGAGCGCCCCCGGCATACGCTCGGGGGGCGCTCTGTTTGGTGCTCCTGCGGGGATTTGAACCCCGGACCCTTTGATTAAAAGTCAAATGCTCTACCAACTGAGCTACAGGGGCGTTTCGTACTTATGTATCATAACACAGCAAGTCGGGTTTGTCAAGGTTTTTTTCATTATTTTTCGGCGGGGCGAAGACCGACGCGGCGGCGATCGCTGCGACAGTTGCGACGGCGGTTGCTGCGGCGGTTGCGACGGAAGTTGCGACGGCAGTTAGGACGGCAGTTGCGGCGGCGATTGCTGCGGCAGTTGCGACGGAAGTTGCGACGGAAGTTGCCGCGGAGGTTCCGGCGGCGGGCCCGGAGACGGCTGCCGCGGCGTTTCGGCTTGACTTTTCTTCTTCGGCGTGGTAAAATGAACACAGAACGACCGGGAGACCCGGGAACAAGACGAAAGGACTGCGCTATGGGACTTGTGAAGAAAATCAAAGAGATCAACTGGGGCTATCTGTGGCTCGCACTTCTGATCGGGGGCGCGGGGATCCTGATCCTCGCCTATCCCAACAAGACGCTCGACGTCGTGGCGATCACGGTCGGCGTCGTCACGCTCCTGCTCGGGGCGGTGCAGGCGATCCGGGTGCTTTCCGACAAGAAACGCGGCTTCAAGTTCGCCGTCGGGATCGTCGCGGCTTCGGTCACGGTGATCGCGGGGGTCCTCTGCCTGATCCTGCGCGACAAGGTCAAGGAATTCATTCCCTCGCTCGTCTGCCTGTTCCTCGTCATCGACGCGTCGTTTAAACTGCAGACCGTCGTGCGTGCGCGGCAGTTCAAGTCAAAGGCGTGCTGGGCGCTGATGGTGCTTTCGATCGTCACGATCACCCTCTCCTTCATCACGATCCGTCTGGAGGGCGGCGAGGACGTCAAAAAAATCCTGATCCTCTTCGGGCTCTCGCTCGTTGCCGACGCGCTCGGAAACCTGTTCTCGTTCTTCTTCGTCGGATCGGTCGAAAAAGCCGAGCGGGAGAAGATCCTCGCGGAAAATTCGCCGGAACCCCCCGCCCCGAACGCGGAGCAGACCGCCGAATAATCATTCTTCAACAACGAAAACGGCTCGCCGAAGCGAGCCGTTTTCGTTGTTTATTTGTCGTTTTCGATCTCTTTGTCGACCAGCGCCTGCACCTTGATCGGCAGCCCGTAGAGGTTGATGAACCCGACGGCGTCCGCCTGGTTGTAGTCGCTCTCGCCGAAGGTCGCGATCTTCTCGCTGTAGAGCGAATACTTGCTCCACACGCCGGCGCGGATGATGTTGCCCTTGTAGAGTTTCAGCTTCACCTTGCCGGTCACTCTCTCCTGCGTCTTGTCGACGAAAGCCGAAAGCGCTTCGCGGAGCGGGGTAAACCATTGCCCGTTGTAGACCAGTTCCGCGAAGGTGATCGAGAGTTTCTCCTTCTCGTGCGCGGTCATCTTGTCGAGCGTGATGCTCTCAAGAACGCTGTGCGCTTTGTAGAGGATCGATCCGCCGGGGGTCTCGTAGACGCCGCGGCACTTCATACCGACCAGCCGGTTTTCCACGATATCGAGAAGTCCGACGCCGTTCTTACCGCCGATCTCGTTCAGTTTGAGGATGATCTCTTTCGCCGTCATCTTCTTGCCGTCGAGCGCGACCGGGACACCCTTTTCGAAATCGAGTTCGACGTAGGTGGGCTTGTCCGGCGCCTGCAGGGGAGAGACGCCCATTTCAAGAAATCCGGGTTTCTCGTACTGCGGCTCGTTGCCGGTGTCTTCGAGATCGAGCCCCTCGTGCGAGAGGTGCCAGAGGTTCTTATCCTTCGAGTAGTTGGTCTCGCGGTTGATCCGGAGCGGGACGTTGTGCGCCTCGGCGTAGTCGATCTCCTCGTCGCGCGACTTGATGCTCCACTCGCGCCACGGAGCGATGACCGGCATCTCGGGGGCGAAATGCTTGATCGCGAGTTCAAACCGCACCTGGTCGTTTCCCTTGCCGGTGCAGCCGTGGCAGATCGCGTCGGCGCCCTCTTTCAGAGCGACTTCGACCAGCCCTTTTGCGATGCAGGGCCGCGCGTGGCTGGTGCCGAGCAGATACTCCTCGTAGACCGCGCCCGCCTTCATCGTCGGGATGATGTAATCGTTCACGTACTCCTCGGTCAGATCGAGAACGTAGAGTTTGGACGCGCCGGTCTTCAGCGCCTTCTCCTCCAGCCCGTCGAGTTCGTCCGCCTGTCCGACGTTGCCCGCGACCGCGATGACCTCGCAGTTGTTGTAGTTTTCCTTCAGCCACGGGATGATGATCGAGGTGTCGAGCCCGCCCGAGTACGCCAGAACTACTTTTTTGATCTTGCTTTTGTCCATTTTCGTTGTCTCCGTGAATATTTATTCTTGCCGTTCGGCTTTTATGCGCCTATTATACAACCGTCCCCGCCGTTTGTCAAGACCTTTTTCGGATATTTTTCAAGTTTTTATATTTATTCTGCTTATTCACGCGTTTTTGCATATTATTCACGCGGGCGGCGGAGAGGAACGGCGAGTTATGAATTGCTCTGCGGCGCAACGTTTGGAGTTATGATATTGCCTCCTACAGGCAAAGGCAATCGTTATGAGCAGACCGCGCGGTTCGGCGCGGTCTGCGTTTTGTTATACAAAAGGCGGAGAGGATCGTTGGGCGGCGGCTATAGAACCGCAAAACGGCGAGAGTCCGGTGGGGCTCGCCGTTTTGCTGACTTCATTATTATTTCCATAATGAAGTTCTTTGCCAAGCTTTCCTTACCACGCCCGCGCGGGGGATGCGGGCGCGCCTAAAAGAAAGCGGAAATCCCCCGTTTTACCCCCGCGGGGCGTCTCCCTCGCGCGCGTATATTATTGACGGAAGTATTTGCGGTCGAGGGAGCGGTACTGGATCGCCTCGGCGATATGGGCGGCTTTGATGATCTCCGACCCGGCGAGGTCCGCAACGGTACGCGCGACGCGCAGGACGCGGTCGTGTCCGCGGGCGGACATCCCGAGTTTCTCGAAGGCGTCGCGGAGCAGGGCTTCCGCGGCGGGCTCGAGCGGGCAGAGTTTGCCGATCTCCTTCGGCGGGATCGCGGCGTTCGGGCGGACGGGCACCCCCTGCCGCTCGGCGCGCGTTTCGGCAAAGCGGCGGGCTTCGTTCACCCGCTCGCGGATGGTTTTCGACGGCTCGCCCGACCGGGTCTTATCCGCCATCTCGTCGTAGGTCACGGCGGGCACTTCGACCTGAATATCGATCCGGTCGAGCAGCGGTCCGCTGATCTTGGAAAGATAGCGGCGCACCTGCTCGGGGGTACAGGTGCAGGTATGGTTGGGGTCGCCGTAATAGCCGCAGCGACAGGGGTTCATGGCGCAAACCAGCATAAAACGCGCCGGATAGGTGGTCTTGGCAAGCACGCGCGTCACCGTCACGCGCCCGTCCTCCAGAGGCTGGCGCAGGATCTCGGTCGCCGATTTCGGGAACTCCGGCAACTCGTCGAGGAACAGCACGCCGTTGTGCGCGAGCGAGATCTCGCCCGGTCTCGGCACGCTCCCGCCTCCCGTCAATCCGGCGGGGCTGACGGTATGGTGGGGCGAGCGGAAGGGGCGGCGCGTGACCAGCCCTTTCCCGCCGAGGATCCCCTCGACCGAGTGGATCTTGGTGGTTTCGAGCGCCTCCTCAAAGGAGAGCGCCGGCAAAATCGAGGGCAGGCGTTTGGCGAGCATCGACTTGCCCGAGCCCGGAGGTCCGATCAGAAGCACGTTGTGTCCGCCCGCCGCCGCGATCTCGAGCGCCCGCTTCGCCTTCTCCTGCCCTTTTACCTCCGAGAAGTCGGGAACGTCGCCGCCCTCGTCGGGGACGAAATCCGCGCGGTCGAAAACGGTCGGGGTCAGGGCGATCTTTCCGTTCAGGTGGGCGAGCAGGGTCGAGAGATCGCGCACGCCGTAGACGGTCAGCCCCGAAACCACCGCCGCTTCGCGGGCGTTCCGTTCCGGCACGTAGAGGATCTTTCTCCCCGCGTCACGCGCGGCGAGGGCGACGCAGAGACAGCCGTTCACCGGACGGATCTCTCCCGAGAGGGAGAGTTCCCCGACCATCGAAACGGCGGAGAGATCGAGATCGCGCGGGATCTTTCCGGCGCATTGGAGGATCGCGCAGAGGATGGGCAGATCGAACCCCGCCCCCTCCTTTTTGCGGTCGGCGGGGGCGAGATTGACGGTGAGTTCGAGCGACGGAAAGGGGATCCCCACGTTCTCGCAGGCGTTCTTCACCCGTTCCTTCGCCTCTTTTACGGCGGCGTCGGGCAGACCCACCAACTCAAACAGCGGGATCCTGTTCCACGCGCTGCATTCGACCGTGACCTCGTAGCCCTCCACGCCGACGATCCCGGCGCTGTAGATCCTCGATACCATAGCGACCTCCCAAGCGGCTTTTTCTCTATTGTAGCATATCCGTCGAAAAATGTAAATATTTGCGGTTGAACATCCCCCTTTCGGGGGTGTTTATTTCCGTTCGCGCAAATCGGGCGAAACCGTTTGACAATCCGGGCGGCTTGCTGTATAATCTATGGAGACGAAACGAAGGAAGGAGAACGCCCGTGAAACCGATCAGACCGAAACGGCTGCCCTTTGAGATCCGGGTCGGATCCGGGATCTTACGCAAAGCCGGCGCTCTGCTCTCCCCGCCGGGGGGCGGCAAACGGCGTTTTCTCTACCTGTGCGACCTGCCCGATACCGACCCGGCGCCGTCGGCTTTGCTCGCGTCGCTTGAAAAGGCGGGGCAAACCGTCGTCCCTCTCCCCGAGGGGGAATATCCGGACTACCCGAACGACGTCGACGCGCTCCTGATCGTCGGGGACGCGGGGACGATCGGCAGAGAGATCCGATTTGCAGACGACTATTATCCCGGGCTTCCCTACGTTCTCGTCCCGACGACCCTTGAAGCGCAGTTCGATTTCGCGATCGGAGACGCCGCGGGGCTGATCCTATGCGATCCGTCGCTGCCCGTCTCCGACGCCGACAAAAAGCGCGGGCTCGTCGAACTGATCCGCTACGCCGTCGGATTCGACGCGACGCTTTTCGACCTGCTCTACGCCGACTTTGATCTCGGGGCGCTGCTCCGGCGCTGTCTTGCGATCCGGTGCGACCTGCTCGACGCCGAAAAAACCGACCTGTTCGACCGGCTCGGAACGGTGATCGGCCTTTCGGTCGGATATGCGCTCGGAGCCCGCGATCCCTTGTCTGACGACCCGTTCGACGAAGCCGACGAGCTCGCGATCGGGCTTGCGGCGGCGACCCGCTACGCGCTGAAAACCGGCTACTGCCGCAAGGATTTCTTATCCGACCTTATCGGTCTGCTCTCCTACCACGGGCTGCCGAACTCCGCGCTGATCTCCGACGAAGAACTGATCGCGGCGATCGAAGAATACCAGTGGGCGGACGGCAGGAACGTGATCTCGCTGCCCCGCCGTCTCGGGGAATGCGGGCTCGTCGAGTTCGATCCCGCCGACCTCAAGGGGCTTCTCCCGAACTGAAAGGAACCGAAATGCAAAGAAAACTTTACAATATATCGGTGATCGGCTGCGGCCGCTGGGGCGCGTTCATCGCCAAATATCTCTCCGACCTCGGACACGCGGTCACGCTGTACGGCAGACCGGGCTCCCGCCGGATGGAGGAACTGATCGAAACGCACAGAAACGCCCTGATGGAACTGCCCGCCGCCGTCAGACTCGAAACTTCCCTTCCCGCCGCGCTCGAAGGCGCAAAGATCCTGGTCGTTTCGATCCCCTCTCAAGAGCTTCGTTCGCTGCTCCGCGAGGTCGCGGCTCGTTCTTCCCTGCCCGAAACGCTGGTCCTCTGTATGAAGGGGCTGGAGATCGGGAGCGGCAAGCGGCTCTCGACGGTCGCGGAAGAAGAACTCGGCGGCAGGACGAAGACCGCCGTGTGGATCGGACCCGGACACGTCCAGGCGTTCTGCGCGGGCATCCCGAACTGCATGGTGATCGACAGCGCCGACGAGGGGACGAAAAAGACGCTGGTCGACGCGTTCTCGGGCGATCTGATCCGCTTTTACTACGGTCGGGACCTGATCGGAAACGAGATCGGCGCCGCCGCGAAGAACGTCGTCGGGATCGCCGCGGGTTTTCTCGACGGGCTGGGGACCCCCTCTCTGAAAGGGGCTTTGATGTCCCGCGGGACCCGCGAGATCGCGCGGCTGATCGGATCGGTCGGGGGGAACCCGAATTCCGCTTACGGGCTCTGTCCCCTCGGGGACTACGAGGCGACGCTGTTCTCGCCCTACAGCCACAACCGCCGGTTCGGAGAGGCGTTCGCCCGGGGGGAGGAATTCGGGGAACTCGCGGAGGGATATTACACCGTCCGCGCTCTGACGGCGCTTGCCGACGCGAACGGGGTCGATCTTCCGATCTCGCGCGGCGTGGAGGACGTTCTCTATCACGGTCTGCCGCTTGCCGACTGCATCAAGCGGCTGTTTGCAAGAAGTTTGAAAAACGAGTTCTGACTGCTTTTTGAAAGGTCGTTTTCATGGAACCGAAAACCGCCGGATCGCCCGAAGAAGGGCAGAATCCGCCCGTCGCCCGCTCTCCGCGCCCCCGCGCGCGCAATCTGAATATGGTATCCGGCCCCCTGTTTCCGGGCGTTTTCGCGTTTGCGCTCCCGGTCATCCTGACGGGGCTTCTTTCGCTGTTCTATAACGCCGCCGACCTGATCGTTCTCAGCAACTTCGCGGAGAACGGCGAAACGGCGCTGCCCGCGGTAGGCTGTACCGGGTCGCTCATCAATCTGCTGATCGGTCTGTTCCTCGGTCTTTCGGTCGGGTCGAGCGTCACCATCGCGATCGCTCTCGGCGCACGGGACGAGAAAGAGGCGTCCGCCCTGACGCACACGGCGATCGCCGTGTCCGCTCTGCTCGGGGTCGCGGTCGGGACGGTCGGCTTTATCTTCGCGCCGACGTTTCTTCGCTGGATGAACTGCTCCGATACGCTGATCGACGACGCCTCGCTTTATCTGCGCATCTACTTCTGCGGCACGCCCGCCAATATGGTCTACAACTTCGGGGCGGCGATCCTCCGTACCTCGGGCGACACGCGCCGTCCGCTCTTTATCCTCGGGGGCGCGGGGCTGGTCAACGTGGGGCTGAACCTGCTGTTCGTCCTCGGGTTTTCGATGTCGGTCGACGGGGTCGCGATCGCCACGATCGTGAGCCAGTACCTTTCCGCCGCCGCCGCGCTCTTCTTCCTCACGCGGCTGAACAACGCCTGCAAACTGAATTTCAAGAAACTCTCGCTGCGCAAAAACCAACTGCTCCGCATCCTGCGCCACGGCGTTCCGGCGGGGATCCAGTCGAGTTTGTTCTCGTTTTCGAACGTGCTGATCCAATCGACCATCAACTCGTTCGGGGACGTCGTGATCGCCGCGTCGACGGCGTCGGCTAACCTCGAGGGCTTCGGCTGGACGGCGATCAACGCGCCCGACGCGGCGAGCATGGCGTTCGTCGGGCAGAACTACGGGGCGAAGAACACGCGCCGGATCGGGCGGGCGGTTTTGGTCTGCCTTTTCTACGTGATGATCTTCTGGCTGGCGGTCGACGGCGCGATCCTTCTGTTCCGAGAGCCCTTGGTCAAACTCTATCTCCCCGATTCCCCCGACGCCGAGCAGGTCGCGTTCTCGCGGCTGACCATCGTGGTCGGGACCTACTTCCTCTGCGGCTTTATGGGCGTGCTTTCGAGCGCTATCCGCGGGATGGGCGCCTCGCTTCTTCCGACCGCGGTCGCGATCGGCGGGATCTGCGGTCTCCGCATCCTCTGGATCGCCTTCGTCGTGCCGCTCTCCCCGTCGCTGCGGACGCTGATGATCTCCTATCCCGTCTCCTGGGCGATCACGCTGGCGGTCGACCTCGTGATCTTCCTCTTCCTTTTCCGAAAACGGAAAAAGGAGATCGAAAAATCTTCTCCCTTAACCTAAATCAACCGCCCGTGCAAGCACGGGCGGTATCGTTTTATATAAGGCTCGCGTCAGGACGCCGCCTGTCCGCCCTCTCCGTCGTCGGGCGCAAGGAACGGGATCACCGCGGCGAGCCGCTCCCCCGGAGTATCTTCTTCCGGGCGGGGCTCGTCCGGGGGCGGCGACGGGTCTTCGATCTCGGGCGGCGGTCCCGATCCGTCGGGCGCTTCGGTCGGTCCCGGCGGCGTTTCCGGGAGCGTTTCCGCGGGCACGTCCGAGGGCGGGGCGATCGGCGCGGGCGTTTCCGCGGGCGCGTCCGCCGCTACGGGGATCGCGGAGAACGTCTCGGTTGCCGCCGTTGCCGCCGTTTCCTCCGTTGCCGCCGTTGCCGTATCGGGCGACGCGGGCGCTCGGTCCGTTTCCGCCTCCTCCGCGACGGGAAGGATGCGGATCAGGGCGACGGACAGGTCGTCTTTGTGTTCGCGGGTGCGGCTCGCCACGGCGACGATCCTCTGCGCGACGGCGTGCAGATCGTCCTCCCATTTTCCGGAGAGCAGTTCGAGCAGCCACGGCGCGTCCTCCGGCGTCTGGCTGACCCCGTCCGAGAGCATCACGATCACGTCGCCTGGGGCGGCGTCGAAGCGGATCTTCTCGGCGTCGAGGGTCGCCATCATCCCGACCGGCACGGTCTTCGAGCGGATGCGGAACAGACTCCCGCCGCGTTTGACGTAGGAGGGCGCGGCACCGCTCTTGATGAAGGTCGCCCGACCCGTCAGCAGGTCGAATTCGAGCAGGTCGACCGTCGCGGCGTTCTCCTCCCCGCAGTTGCGGAGCAGGTTGTTCAGCAGTTTCAGGGCGGTGGTCTTGGAGTTGCCCGCGCCGAGCATCTTTTCAAGGAAGAGCGTGGCGACCCCGGAGGTCAGGGCGGCGCTCGGTCCGCATCCCATCCCGTCCGAGAGCAGGGCGTAGAAGTAGTCCTCCCGGTTCTCGAAGAAGCCGATCGTATCGCCCGAACTCGCGCCCGGATCGGCGGAGCGGCAGGCGCGGCAGGTCTCCGTGCGGAAGCGGCGCGCCGTTTTGGTTTCGAGCGTTACGACCCCGCCCTTGATCTCGAAGGCGGGTTTGGTCAGAGGCGTTCCCGCGACCTCCTCGAACGCCCGCCGGATCGCCTCGGGGTCCGCGGACGCGCCCTCCCAGCCGACGCCGCCCGCCACGATCCAGCGCCGTCTTTCCCCGTACGCCGCGACCGTGCCGCTCGTGATCCCGAAATCAAGGAGACGCCGCCTGAGTTCCAGCCCGAGTTTGACGTCCTCGCGGTTCTCGGCGCGGTCTGCCTCCGCCGCCTCGGAGAGCAGTTTCGCCACCAATTCGTAATCCAGCCCGATCCCCTCTCCGAACCGTCCGACCCGCGAGGAACGGAGCAGAGCGGCGCCCGCCTCCCGGATGTCGGACAGGATCGCGTCGAGATATTCGCATTCGCGGATCGCCCCTTCGGGGAGACAGTCGACCGACGCGGGGCGCTCGGTATAGAGCCGCTCCGACAGGATCTTCACCGCTTCGTACGCCGAGCGGTCGCCCTTTTCCCAGCATTCGGCGCGCCGCGGGCATCCGTTGCAGTATTTTTCGCACGCGGCGTCGCAAGCCGATACGTACTCCGCGCGGTCGGGTCGCCCCGTGCCGTCGGACATGGTCTGAAAAACGCGGGACAGGGAAGAGAAAGCGCCCGCGAGTCCCGCGATCCGGTCGTCCCGCGTTTCCCCGCGCTCGTTTTTCAGGCGGCGGACCGCCTCCTCCCCCAGCCGGGCGTCCTCTTCCTCGCGCAAGACCCGTCCCGCCGACAGAACGCGCGGGACCAGGGGAAGCCCGAACAGAGCCGCGATCGTGAGTTCGGGCGCCGTCGACAGAAAACCGGAGAGCCCCCCGACGTAGGAACACCAGACCGAGGCGGCGCCCACCCCGAGCCCGACGGCGTAGACCGCGCCGACCTCCCACAGGATCCCCGAAAACAGACCGAACAGAGCGAACGCCGGGGCGTAAAGCGGTCCGATCCCGAGCGTCATGAGCAGTCCCGCCGCGCACCCCTTGAGAGCGCCGTAGCGCCGGGAAACGAAGAGCGTGAACAGCCCCGCGGCGACCCCCGAGAGCGACAGCCCGAACAGGGCGAACGCCGAGAGCGCCCGCACGAAAAAGAACAGGATCGAGAGCGCCCCGATCTGAGAAAAGAACGCAGCCGTCCGGGTCCGCTCCGGGATCTTGCCGCGCCCGGTGAGTTCCCCGAGCGTGATCCCGCCGTCGAAGAACGCCCCGAAGAGAAGGCACGCGGTCGTGCAGCCGAGGATCATGGTGAGCGAGAAAAGAAGCCCCTCGGTCGAGAGCCCGACGGCGACCAGTTGATAGCCCGACGAAACGAATCCGGCGACGCAGGCGATCGACGCGCGGAGCTGCGACGCCTCGCGGAAGAGCCCCGGGGAATCGGGCAGGATCCGTCGCCCCTTGCCGGGGATGCCGACGATCATCCGCGCCCCCGCGACGAGCAGCAGAAGCGAGCCGTAGATCACCCCCGTCCGTCCGAGTGAAAGGCAGCCGAGAAGCCCGCCGATAAGCCCCGCGACCGCCGCCGGTCCCGGCAGGGCGCAGATCCACGCGATCCCGATCGGCCGCGCCGAAAAGAAGGTCTCCGCCGGTGTGAATAAGTACCCGAGCAGCGCCGCGAAGATCCAGAGGAGCAGCGCCTCTCCCGTGCTTGTCCCCGGCGACGCCAGGCGTCGGATCGCCCGCTCGGCGCGGCGGAGCCCGCGGCGTTCGCGCTTTTGAAAATCGTTTGTTTTGTCCATTTGTTTTTTCCGTCCTTTCACCCCCGGTTTCCCGGGTCCTGCGCCATTATAGCACCCGGCGGCGGTCGGTTTCTGCCGCTTGGAGGCGGGGGAAAGGACGGTTTTTCAAGGGGGTTTCCCCGAAAAAACACAAAAACGCCTCCCCGGGAGGTGTTTTTTGATATGAGAGGTCGAAGCGGCTTTCTTTTTGCGACCGAAAAACCGCCCCGTTTTCGCGGGGCGGTTTGATGGGGTCGGGTCTTTACTTTCGGATCGGTTCTTCCAGGAAAACGTGGTCGTGGTCGATCCCACAGCCGCCGCCCGCGTCCTTCGGCGGGTTGAGCGGAACGATCACCTCCGCGCCGAGGATCATCCCGCCGTCCTTGTACGCGACGTAGAACGCGTGCCCCTTTTCGTTCTGCGGGATGCGGTCGGTCAGCCGCGTTTCGGTCGCCCGCAGCGCGTCAAGGTCGATCGTGTCGAGATAGGGCCGCGCCGGATCGTAGACCTCCGCGTATTCCCCCGTCGCGGGCAGAACGAGCCGCACGAAATACTCGTTTCGCACCACGTATCGTTCGATCTCGTCGCTCGCGACGGCGGGCTCGAATTCGTCGATTTCCCACGCGGCTTCCTTTTCGCCGGACGGGGAGCAGGCGGCAAAACAGAGAAGCCCCAAAAGGAGCGCAAGCGCCGCCAAGAGAGAAACGATCTTTTTCATTTGTACCCTTGCTTTCTGCGGTTTTGCCCCGGAGCGGATCCCTTCCGCTCTCCGTTTTCAGTATATCACGCAACGAAAGAAATGTCAACTCTGTCCCACGGAACAAAAACGGCGCCGGATTGCTCCGGCGCCGCGGTTGGTTTGGGAAGGATCACATCACGCGGTCTTTGATCTCGCGATCGATCTTCGCAAGGAACTCGTCGAGTTTCATGGTCACGGTCTCGCCCGTGTCGCGGCTCCGGATCGAGACGGTACCCTCCTCGGCTTCCTTCTGTCCGACGATCACCATATACGGCACGCGGTCGACCACCTGCGCCTCGCGGATCATATAGCCGATCTTTTCGTTGCGTTCGTCGATCTCGACGCGCACTTTCGCCGCCCGGAGCGCCTCGTAGACCTTATGCCCGTATTCGGCGCACTTTTCGGAGACCAGCAGCACCTTCGCCTGGGTCGGCGCGAGCCAGACCGGGAATTTGCCGGCGAAATGCTCGGTCAGAATGCCGATGAAGCGTTCGATCGAGCCGTACACCACCCGGTGGATCATGATCGGCCGCTGACGCTCGCCCTTCTCGTCGATATACTCGAGTTCGAAGTTCTGCGGCATCTGGAAGTCGAGCTGGATGGTCCCGCATTGCCAGGTCCGTCCGAGCGAGTCCTCGAGATGGAAGTCGATCTTCGGTCCGTAGAACGCGCCGTCGCCCTCGTTGATGATATAGGAAAGTCCGAGCGATTCGAGCGCGTTTTTCAGCCCTTCGGTCGCCGCCTCCCAGTCCTCGTCGGAGCCCATGCTGTTCTCGGGGCGGGTCGACAGTTCGATGAAATACTTGAAGCCGAACTTGGAGTAGACCTCGTTGATCAGATGCACGACCGAAACGATCTCGTCGCGGATCTGCTCGCGGCGGATGTAGATGTGGGCGTCGTCCTGCGTGAAGCAGCGGACGCGGAAGAGTCCGTGGAGCGCCCCGCGCAGTTCGTGCCGGTGAACGATCCCCGGCTCCGCGAGACGCAGCGGCAGATCCCGGTAACTGTGCGGCTGGCTGCGGTAGACCAGAACGCTGCCGGGGCAGTTCATCGGCTTGACGCAGAAGGTCTCGTCGTCGATCGTGGTGGAGTACATATTGTCTTTATAGTGATCCCAATGTCCGCTGGTCTCCCAGAGCGTGCGGCTCATGATCAGGGGAGTCTGGATCTCGACGTAGTTTTCCCGCACGTGCAGTTCGCGCCAGTATTCCATCAAGGCGTTTTTCAGCAGCACGCCCTTCGGGAGGAAGAACGGGAAGCCCGGCGCCTCGTCGCAGAGCATGAACAGACCCATCTCGCGCCCGATCCGGCGGTGGTCGCGCCGCTCCGCCTCCTCCAGCAGTTTGAGGTACGCGTCGAGTTCCTCCTGGGTCTTGAACGCCGTCCCGTTGATACGGGTCAGCATCTTGTTGTCCTTGTCGTTCTTCCAGTACGCGCCCGACTGACCCATGATCTTGAACGCCTTGAGCGCCTTGGTGTAAGTCAGATGAGGACCGACGCACATATCGACGTAGTCGCCCTGCTGGAAGAAACTGATCTCCGCGTCCTCGGCAAGATCGCCGATATGCTCGACCTTGTAGATCTCGCCGCGGTCACGCATCAGGGCGATCGCCTCGTCGCGCGGGAGGATATACGATTTCAGGGGAAGATTCTCTTTGGTGATCTTCTTCATTTCGGCTTCGATCTTCGAGAGGTCCTCGTCGGTCAGTTTGATCTCCCCGAGATCGACGTCGTAGTAAAACCCCTTTTCGGTCGCGGGTCCGTACGCGAACTTCGCCTCGGGCCAGAGCCGCTTGATCGCCTGCGCCATGATGTGCGCGGCGGTGTGACGGAGGATGTGAAGTTCCTCCTCGGGCGCGCATTCGCCCACCGTTCCGTTGCTGTAAATGACTTTCATTGCTTTTCTCCTTTCGGATCGTGTTCGGTTTTTTCGGCGGATCAATGCCCCGGGAAAACAAAAACCCCCCGGGATCGGATCTCTCCGCCCAAGGGTGCTTTCCGCACGGTTCCACCTTGATTTTTCTCTCACGCGCTCTCGCGCCGCCCCGTAACGGTGGGCTTCCGGCGATCCTTACTCTCGGTTTTCGCGGTTTCGGGACGCGGCTCGGGAGCGGTCTTCGCCGGTTCGCCCGCGTCGGACCCTTTCAGCCGGGAGGTCCTTCTCTTTCCGGGGCTTTTCGGTTACTCTTCTCCGTCTTTGCCTTTGATACGAAGATTATAGCACGCGGATCCGCGAAAGTCAAGCGGTTTTTTCATTTTGTATACGCGCTCCCGTATCGCGGCGGCGGCGCGGGGCATACTACCCGCAATCAACGCGAGGAGGACGAAATGGAGCGGCTGTCCGAAAACTACACCGAAAACGTGCGCGCCCTCTCGGATCTGCTCGCCGTCGGAGAAAGCTTCGACCTGGTCGCGCGGCGGCTCTCGGCGGGGGAAAACGAACTGACCCTCTTTTTCGCGGACGGGCTGATCAAGGACGGGCTGATCCAGCGCGTTTTGCAGTTCTTTCTCGAACGCCCCCCGGAGGGTCCCCGGGGGATGACGGCGGAGGACTTTCTCAAATCGGGGGTCCCCCACGTCAACGTGGAGATCTCGTCCGACGTCGAGCGTTTGGTCACGGCGGCGCTCTCGGGCGTGACGGTCGTTCTCGGCAGCGGTTTCGGGGACCGGGCGATCCTGATCGACGCGCGCTCCTATCCCGCCCGTTCGACCGACGAGCCGCAGAGCGACCGCGTGATGCAGGGGGCGCGGGACGGATTCGTCGAGACCCTGCTCCCAAACGTCGCCCTGATCCGCCGCAGGATCCGCGATCCGGATCTCAGGGTAAAGCGTCTGAATCTCGGCGGGCGCGCGCGGACCGACTGCGCGATACTCTATATCGAGGGACGCGCCGACCCCGCGTTCCTTGCCCGCCTGACGAAGCGCCTTTCCTCCCTGCGCCCGGATTCCCTGACGCTCGGTTACGAAAGTCTGGCGGAACTTCTGATCCCGCGGCGGTGGTTCAATCCGTTCCCGAAGATACGCGCCACCGAGCGCCCCGACTGCGCCGCGGCGCATCTCTCGGAGGGGAGCGTGATCCTGCTCTGCGATACCTCCCCGCAGGCGATGATCCTGCCGACCGGGATCTTCGATTTCCTGCAGGAGTCGCAGGACTTTTATCTCCCGCCTCTGACCGGGTCCTACCTCCGCTTCGTCCGGATGCTGACCTTTCTTCTGTCGCTGGTGCTGACGCCGCTCTGGTATCTGTTCGTGACCTGCCCGTGGCTGCTCCCCGACGCGCTCTCGTTCCTCGTCCCAAGCGAGCCGGGGCATTTCCCGATCCTCTTGCAGCTCTTTCTCGTCGAGTTCGCCGTCGACGGTCTGAAACTCGCGAGTATGAATACCCCCGACCTGCTCGCCAATTCGATGAGCGTGGTCGGCGGGCTGGTGCTCGGGGATCTCGCCGTCAAGGTCGGGTGGCTCTCGGGCGAAGTGATCTTCTATATGGCGATCGTCGCGGTCGCCGGATTCACGCAGCAGAATCACGAACTCGGATACGCCTTTAAGTTCCTGCGGCTCGCGATCATGTCCCTGACCGCGCTCTTTTCGTGGATGGGTTTCGTCGTCGGGATCGCCCTCATCCCCGTCCTGCTCGTCACCAACGCCACGGTCGACGGCGGGCGCAGCTACCTCTATCCCCTGATCCCGTTCAACGGCAGAGCGCTGCTTTCCCTCTTTTTCCGTCTCCCGAAAAGCAAAATGCCGACCGCCAAACGCCCCCGCGGAGGACGGTGACGAGAGCTTTTCCACTTTCTTTCGGGCGCGCCCGCATCCCCACGCGCGGGCGCGGTGTTGAAAGCTTGGCAAAGAACTCTAAAAATATAACAAAACAAAACGGCGAGCCCCTTCGGACTCTCGCCGTTTTGCGGTTCTGTAATCTTTGCCGCGCGGTCGCCCTCTCTTTTGTTGTTCGGGACGCGGGGGACGCCGTCACCTGCCGCTTGCGCGATTCGTAAAGGTTTTGCAGAGCGCGGGGCGCTGCGTTCGTCTCGCGCAACAGATCACCGCGCCGCCCCACGAAGCACGTCCTCTTCCGCTTTCAGTCCGGTCAGTTCCTCGATCACCGACAGTTCGTAGTTCGGAAAATACAGCCCCCACGTTTCGCCGTTTGCTTCGATCTCGAGGACGTGATACCACTTGCAACGAACATAGCCGTCTCGATCAATCCCCGAAAGGAAGGGTTTAAACGACTTGTCGGTCGGCGGCAAGTCCTTGCACCAGCCGGCGAACGCGATCCGCCGCCGAACCGTCCGGATCGCCTTCATCGCGGAGCGCGGGAAGGCGTATTTCCCCTCCAGCCACGTCAAGACGAGGCAGTCGTCCTCGACGTACGTTTTAGGAGCGCGGATCGCGTATTGCACCGGGTTCAGCGCGTTTCTCGGCAGCGGACGCGGTTCGCCTTTTTTGACGCGATAGCGAAAAAGCAGGACGTCGACCTCTTTCGCAGTTTCGGGGACGCCCAACTCGGCATAAATTGACTCGACGGACGAAGAAAGAACAGACAACCGATCTTCCGCGTCCCCGTCCAGGAGCGCTTCCCGTTCTCTCTTTTTGCCTGCCGCCAGCAGCACGATCCACACTAACGCGCATCCGCCCGCGCACCAGAACGCCCACGCGCTTCGGGCGTACGCCGCCGCCCAGCCGACCTGCACGACAACACAAACGAGGATGGCGACAAGCAGCGCTGCAAAGTAGCCGCACAGAATCCTCAGGATCTGCAGCGCAAGCGGCAGCCGGCTCCTTTGGATCGTTTCCTGCACCGAATCGTTCGCAGACTCCAACTTCCCCGCGAGCAGCGAGGACGGCGCCTGAACGAGAAACTCCTCGCCGTTCTGTTCTTGATTCTTCTTGTTTTCGGTCAGGTCAATCGCAAAAAGCGGTTTCATATCGCGTCTCCTTTCTGTTTCAAACGGCCGGATCGGATGTAAATAATTCTTTACAATCCGTGTTCTGCTCGTCGGCTTTCAGCCCCGTGAGTTTTTCAAACACCGGAAGTTCGTAGTTCGGAAACCAGATCCCCCACGTTTCGCCTTTGTGTACGAACTCGAGGACGTGGTACCAACCGACGCGGAGATTCTCGAGAACGCCGCCTCTGACCATTTTGAGCATATACGGCTTGTATTGCTCGTGCGTGAGCGGTTTCCCCTTCGTCCAATCGGGCAAAAGGATCTTTTTCCGGACCGTCCGGATCGCTTTCAACTCGGAAAGCGGCACGGCGAAAATCCCTTCGTCGGTGCAGGCGAAACAAAGGTTTTTGTCCTTGACGTACCCTTTGAACGTGTAGCAGTCGTAAACCGTTCCGAAGCCGACGCCCTCCCGCCCGCGCGGAGAGATCCTGCCTTTCTTTTCGCGGTAGTCAAAGCCGATCACGTCGACCGATCTCGCCGTTTTGGGAACGCCCAGCTCCGCAAGGATCTCGCTCGCGGTGGCGGACGGCGGAAGGTCGTCCTCGTCTTCCCGGTCGTCGTTTTCGGGTTCGTCGTCCGCCTGTTCCGCGGCGCAGTCCGCTTTATAGGAGCGGACCCCGAAAAAGACGGCGACCCCAAACAAGACCGCCGCCGCGCCCCAACACAGCAGACCGAAAGGGACCTTTTTCAAATCAAAGGTGATCGCGTCGGCAACGACGACCGCAAAGAGCGCCAATAGACCGAAAAACACCGCGCGCAAGAGGGGATCGCCTTTCCGTGCGCCGTGTTCGGGCTTGTCGTCTTCAAGTTCCGCGGTGCGTTCCGCTCTGCGGGAGAGGATCCCGAAAAGCAAGGCGATACCCGTCATGACCGCCGCCGCGCCCCAACACAGCAGACTGACAGAGACTTTTTTCAAAGCAAAGGTGACGTCGACGGCAACGTTGACCGCAAAGAGCGCCAAAAGACCGAAAAACGCCGCGCACAAGAGCAGAGCGACGCTTTTTCTTGCGCGTTTTCCGGCGTGTTTGAAGTGCGCTTTCATCCGGGAGACGATCTCGTCGGTCTCCTGCTCGATCTTCCACGCCGACGCGGCGGACGGCTTTTGAACGATAAACGGCGCGGCGTTCATCGTTTCGTTCTTCTTATCGTCCGTAATATCGATCCCGAAAAACGGTTTCACTTTGTCCTCCCGTCGATTTTACAAAATTCTAACATCAGTATATCACGCCCCCGCCCGCGCTGTCAAGCGCCGCGGGCGGGGAAAGGGGGGCGCGCGCTTTCTTTCGGGGCACGACCACATCCCCCGCGCGGGCGTGGTAAGGGAAGCGCGGCAAAGAACTTCAATAATGGGATATTATTGAAGAGCAAAACGCCGAGCCCTTTCGACTCTCGGTGTTTTGCGGTTCTATAGCCGTTTCTTTTTCCGTTTGCTTTGCTCACGGTTTATTTGCTCTCCGCTCCCGCGCCGGCTATTGCTCCCTTGGCGCGCGCAGGCGAGCGCGGAATTCGCGCTTGCGACCCGACGCTGTACAATCGTACTGCAAGCGGTCGCAAACGCGGATAGAAAAACGAATTTTAACAAAAAGAAGAAAACCGTCCCGAAGGGCGGTTTTCAACCTTAATTGCGATTTGTTTTGCGAAAAGTCTGTACAAAGAAGAAAGCACCGAAGGACGTCGCGTTATCTTTTCGTTTTTCGGTCTGTGCCGCATCCGTGCGTCAAAAATCAAGGAAATAGTTGTACTTCGTCGGCAGGTCGCTCTTATAAAGATGCCCGTCGTTCGACAGTTCCAGCATCCGCGGGAACACCATACCGTCCTCCTCGTAGAAATGGATGACCGAGAGCCCGGTAAACGACTGGTCGAAGCGGGTGGCGAACAGGGGATAGGGAATATCGAGCACCGACGAGAAGAAGAGCATCCCGAATCCGTGGTGCGCGAAGAGCGCGATCTTCTCCTCGGTCGGGTTGACGGGGAGAAAGCACCGGCGCTCGCGGTCGTGTTTATACCCGAGCGATTCCAGCCACCTGTCGACCTCCCGGTCTACGCGGAGAACGCCCTCCTTGAATCGGTTGGGCGGGAAGCCGGGATAGTCGTACCACTTGTCGTCGAGCGCCCTGACCTCGCGGGAGTTCATCATCCGGACGATCTCGGGGATATAGAAGCACCAGCGCCGCTTGCCGCCGCCCGAGGGCGAGTTCCCGGTGGGGTCCCCGTTCGACGGGAGCATCATTTCGGCTTTCGCGTAGTCCTCGTGACACCAATCGAGCGTCACCACCTCGCGCCGGGTCAGTTCCGCCGTCGGGCGGGCGGTCTGCTGCGCGCGGATCGAGGAGGACGAGAAGATCTTATCGACCCCGAATCTTGCCAGCCGCCGCGCGATCGCCTCCGCCTGCCGTCTGCCGTTCGGGGTCAGTTCGTCGGGGTCGTAGGTCGGCTCTCCGTGGCGGATATAGTAAAGAAGCATAGGGATTTCCTTTCGTATTTCGTTTTACAAAAGTGCCCTTCCGCTTGACCGGGGGCGCTTTGAAATTTTTCCGTATTACTGCGCGTTCGGGGCTTCCTTCATGATCCGGATCACGGCTTGCAGATCCGCTTCAGGCACGCCGAAATAGTCCTTTAAGAAGTTGTAGGTCTTCTCCGCAAGGTTTACGCCGGTTTTCGCCTTGATCTGATTGACGTAGACGCCCTCGTTCTTTTCCCGCGTCCGCGTTCCGCCGATCGTACCGAAGTTGGAGAACAGATAGTCGCGCCACAGATTCTTTTCGGCGACGCCGCAGAGCCCGTTGACCAGCCACGCGATCAACCCCGTGCGGTCGGTCCCGATCGAACAATGGAAGTAGATCGGATAGTTGGATTCGTCTGCGAGGACGGCGAAAATCTCTTTGACCCGCTGCTTGTTCTTGGCGTTCGTGATCAGAGCGTCGCCGAAATACATCGGACGGGGAAGATAGGTCACGCTCTTTCCGAGCGGGGAGACGGTGATCTCGCCCGATTCGTCCTTGCCGTTCTCCGCCTGAGTCTGGCGCAGATCGATCTCGGTCTTGATCCCGAGTTCGTCGCGAAGCGTTCTGATCCCCTCGTCGGTGATCAGGATCTCGTCAGAGTAGTTCTCGTTCAGCCGTGCGCCGCGATAGAGCAGCCCCTGCCGCACCTTGCCGCCGTCGATGGTCGTCCAGCCGCCGAGGTCGCGGACGTTGGTGATGCCGTCGACGTAGAGGTTGCGCGGCGCCTGCGTCTCGGTCTGAAAGACGGCTACGTCCGACGTAGTCGATTCGCCCTCGTCGTCGAGCAGAGTCACCGTCCAGAGGTAGGTCGTGCGGATGAACGCGTTATAGAAGGCGTATTCGGTCTTGTCCGACGCGACCGCGATCTCCTTTGCGTCGGATCTGTCGTCTTTGGTCCAGAGGCGGACGGTATACGCGGAAACGTGCCCCTCGGCTTCGGCGGGCACCGTCCAGGTCAGGGTGATCGGGTCCGGGCGGCCGAGTTCAAGCGTGCCGGGGGCGGTATCGTAGTTTACCGACCGCGCGGCGTACGCCGGTCCCAGCAGGTCCGCGAACGCGTGCGGGTCGGCGCTCGAAAGGAACGTCTTTTGCAGTTCCGTGTGGATCGCGGTGCTTGCAGGAGCGTTCAGCCGGATCTCGTATTTCGGACTCGCCTCGGTCGTTTCCGCCGCCGTGGTTTCCGCGGCGGTCTCGATCGCGGTCGTCAGCTCCGCCGTCGTCGCTTCGCCCGTCTTCTGCGTGCAGGCGGCGAGCGGAAGAAGCATCAAAAGCGACAGAAGCAGGGAAAGGACGCGGAGCGAAAGTTTCGATTCGCCGGTTCTGTTCATCGCGGTACCTCCGTTTGGCGTGTATGGTATTATGATACGGGACCTTTCCCCCGTTTGCAAGGGGGCAGCGTCAGTTTCTCAGAGAGTGGATCGGCGCGGGGATCCGTCCGCCGCGGGATACGAACGCCGCGCAGGACTCGTTTTTCAGTTCCATGATGGGGGCGTAGCCGAGCAGCCCGCCGAAGTTCGCGACCTCCCCGACGCCCTTGCCCGCGACCGGGATCAGGCGGACGGCGGTGGTCTTGTTGTTCACGACACCGATCGAGATCTCGTCCGCGATAATACCCGCGATGGTCTCGGCGGTCGTGTCGCCCGGAACGGCGATCATATCGAGCCCGACCGAGCAGACCGCGGTCATCGCCTCGAGTTTGGAGAGCGAGAGCGTTCCCGCCTTCACCGCGTCGATCATCCCGCGGTCCTCCGAGACCGGGATGAACGCGCCGGAGAGCCCTCCGACGTGTCCCGACGCCATCACGCCGCCCTTTTTCACCGCGTCGTTCAGCAGAGCGAGCGCGGCGGTGGTGCCGTGGGTGCCGCAGCGTTCCAGCCCCATATTTTCGAGGATCTCCGCGACCGAGTCTCCGGCGGCGGGGGTCGGCGCGAGCGACAGGTCGACGATCCCGTAGGGAACGTTAAGCCGTTTCGCCGCCTCCGAAGCGACGAGCTGTCCGACGCGGGTGATCTTGAACGCGATGCGCTTCACGGTTTCGGCAAGCGCGGAGAAGTCGCAGTCCCCCGCCTCTCTGACGGCGGCGGCGACCACGCCGGGTCCGCTGACGCCGACGTTGACGACCGAATCGGGCTCCCCGATCCCGTGGACCGCGCCCGCCATAAACGGGTTGTCCTCCGGCATATTGGAGAACACGACGAGCTTCGCGCATCCGAGCGAGTCGCGGTCGGCGGTACGGAGCGAGGTCTGTTTCACGATCCGTCCCATCAGGTTGACCGCGTCCATATTGATCCCGGCTTTGGTCGAGGCGACGTTCACCGAAGAGCAGACGTTCTCGGTCACGGCGAGCGCCTCCGGGATCGACGCGATCAGCGCCTCCGCCCCGCGGGTCATCCCCTTCTGCACGAACGCCGAATAGCCGCCGATAAAGTTCACGCCGAGATTCGACGCGGCGCGCTGGAGTACCTCCGCCAGCCGCACGAAATCCTCCGGCGAAGCGCCCGGCGCCACGAGCGAAAGAGGGGTGACCGAGATCCGCTTGTTCACGATCGGGATGCCGTACTCGGCTTCGATCTCCCGGGCGACCGGAACCAGTTTTTCGGCGGTCTTGGTCAGTTTATCGTAGATCTTTTGCTCGAGCCGCGCCCGGTCGTCGCTGACGCAGTCGAAAAGCGAGATCCCCATCGTTACGGTCCGCACGTCGAGATTCTCTTCCCGGATCATGCGGACGGTTTCCAGAATATCCTGTATGTTCAGCATGGTTCGTCTCCCGCGTCAGATCCTGTGCATCGAGTTGAAGATGTCCTCGTGCATCACGCGGATATCCACCGCGTTCTCCTCGCCGATCTTCTTCAGCGCCGCCGAGAATTCAAGGAACGAACTCTCCTTCATCCCGCCGAGTTCGACCAGCATGATCATAGCGAAATACCCGTCGAGGACGGTCTGGCTGATATCGACGATGTTGACGCCGAAACCCGAACACGCGACCGAAACCGTCGCGATGATGCCGACCTTGTCCCGTCCGATCACGGTGATGACTGCTTTCATATCATTCTCCTCCCGATCCTCCCCTTTGTTTTCCCCGGGGAGCGATCCTTTTCGATTATACAATATTGTTGAAAAAATATCAAGGTTTTTCCACGCGAATTCTTGCAAGAAATAAGAAAATATGATATACTGGAACAAGAACTCGACCGCCCGAAAGGAACGTGATCCCCTCCCCGGGATCCGGGAAGCGGCCGCCCCGCTCTCCGCGGCGGCGCTCAAAGAAAACTTTACGCTCCTTGCCCGGGCCGACGAGCGACCCGATCCCTCTCCGACGAGGGGGCGGGAAACCGTTTGTAAAGAATTGTTTACATCCCGTATAAAATTTGCCGAAAAGGAGCGCCGCATGGAGATCAGCGGTCTGATCGTCGTCAACAAGCCGGAATCCATTACCTCGCACGCCGCGGTCGCCCGCGTCCGGCGGCTTTTCGGCGTGGAGAAGGCGGGGCATACCGGAACGCTCGATCCGCTCGCGTCGGGGGTGCTTCCCGTCCTCGTCGGGCGGGCGGTCAAAGCGGCGGAGTTCCTTACCGAATCGGACAAGCATTACCGCGCGACGCTGACGCTCGGCGTTTCGACCGATACCGAGGACAGGACCGGGGCGGTTTTGGAGCGGTCCGACGCGATCCCGGACGAAGCCGCGGTTTTTGAGGTCGTTTCCCGCTTTCGGGGAACGATCGGGCAGATCCCGCCGATGTACTCCGCGCTGAAAGTCGGGGGGCGCAAACTGGTCGATCTCGCCCGCCGGGGGGAGACGGTCGAACGGCAGCCGCGCACCGTCACGATCTACCGTCTTGACGCCCGGAAGATCGACGAACGGAACTACGCCCTCGACGCCGTCGTGTCGAAGGGGACCTATATCCGCACGCTCTGCGCCGATATCGGACGGGCGCTCGGATGCGGCGGGATGATGTCGTCTCTTTCGCGGGTCGAGGCGTGCGGGTATACGCTTGCCGACGCCGCGACCCCCGACGAGTTGGCGGAGATGACCGACGCCGAGCGCGTCTCCCGCGTGATCCCGACCGAGGATCTGTTCCCCTCCGCTCCAAAACTCTCGCCCGCCCCGTTCTTCGTCCGGCTGTTCCGCAACGGTCTTCGGATCGAGGCGAAAAAATTCGGGCTCGGCGGGGTCCTCCCCGGAACGCGTTTCCGGCTTTACGACGGCGGCGTGTTCTTCGCGCTCGCGGAAGCGAAAGAGCCGGACGAAAAAAGAAACGAGACCGGAACGGTGATCGCGCCGCTCCGTCAGTTCGACCTGTAACCCCCGACAGACACCGAAAGGAGCCCGTTATGCCGAAGAAGAAGATCCGCGACTGGAGCGCCGAACAGCGCGCCGCGTTCGAGACCCTCGACAAGACGCTGCTCGTCGCCGCCGCCGCGGGGTCGGGAAAGACCGCCACGCTGACCGAGCGGGTGCTCCGGATGCTGACCGATCCCGTTAACCCGTGCGACATTACGCGGATGGCGATCGTCACCTTCACCGTCGCGGCGGCGGACGACCTGAAGAAAAAACTGTCCGAGACGATGATCGAAAAGATCCGGAAAAACCCCTCCGATCCCCGGCTCCCCGAACAACTTCTTCTGCTCCCGAGCGCAGACGTCGGCACGATCGACAGTTTCTGCCGCCGGATCGCCTCGGAGTTTTCCGACCTGACGGGGATCCGTCCGAACTGCCGCGTGCTCGGCGGCAGCGACGAGGGTCCTCTGCGCCGCGCCGTGCTCGAAGCGCTGATCGACCGCCTGTACGACGGGAGGGAGGGCTCCGTCGCGAGCGGCGACGCCTTCTGCGAGTTCGCGTCGCAGGTCGTTGAATCGAAGCACCAGAAGGAGATTGAGGATATCTTTCTCAAAGTCTCGAGCGAGGCGGACAATTTTCCGGAGGGCGAAAAGAAACTCGACGATTACGTCCGTATGATCGAGGAGGCGTGCGAGCAGCCGCCCGAAAAGACCGAATACGGAAAGGCCCTGCTCGCTCGTCTGGCGGAGCGGTGCCGCGACGCGATCGCGCCGCTCGAAACGATGCGCGACGAGCTTGCCGGGGAGACCGACGCCGTGAAAGAAGCGCTCGAGCCCGCGATCGACGGCGCGCTCGAAAAATGCCGCCGCTTCGGATCCGCCGCCCCCTCCGTCACCTACGGCGAGGCGCGGGAGTTCGTTTGCACCTACTGCGACGACGAGAAATCCCCGATCAATATCAAACTGAACAAGCGTCCGTATAACGCGACGTCGAAGGAGTACCGCCCGCTGATCAACGCGGGGTTCAAAAGACTCTATAGCGACCTCTGCGCCCGGTTCCTCCCCCTCTTCCTCCCGACCGAGGAGGACTGGAAAACCGAAGCCGCGACCCATCTTCCGCTCTCGGAACTGATCGCCAAAGCCGTCCGCCGGTTCAACGAACTGGTCAGGATCGAAAAGCAGCGGATCAACGGCGCGTCGTTTGCCGACATCGAGCGCGCCGCCCTCGATCTTCTGATCGACCCCGAAACAGGGGAGAGGACCCCCGCCGCCGAGGAACTCGCCTCCCGTTACGACGCGATCTTCGTCGACGAGTATCAGGACATCAACCCGATCCAGCACGCGATCTTCAAGGCGATCTCCCGGGAACGCAACCTGTTCCTCGTCGGAGACGTCAAACAGAGCATTTACCGTTTCCGGCGGGCGGACCCCACCATTTTCATCAGCCTGAAAAAGGAGTTCCCGCCCCTGTCGCGTGCGGGGGACGGCCCCGAGGCGACGGTCTTTCTCTCAAATAATTATCGGTGCGAAGAGCCGATCGTCGACTTTGTCAACGGCGTGTTTCATCCGCTGTTTTCCGCGATCGGGGACTCGATCGGATACACGCCCGAGGACGATCTCGCGTTCGCAAAGGTACCCGAGGAGCGTCTGCCGGAGCCCGTGCTCCCGGTCGTCCGCCTGTTCCGCTCCCCGAAGAACGAACGGGGGCCGGCGCCGGAGGATCCCGAATGCGCGTGGGTCGCGGAAGAGATCCGGCGCCTGATCGATACCTGCACCCGGCCGAACCCGGAATGGGACGAGGAGAAGCCGGAAAAGCAGCCCCGTTTCATTCCGATCAAGCCGGAGGACGTCGTCATCCTGCTCCGCAAAGCGGATCCCGCGCCGGCGTTCCGCGCCTCTCTTGAAAAGCGGGGCGTCCCCGCCTCGATCGAGATCAGCGGCGACCTGTTCGACGCGCCCGAGATCCGGCTCGCGCTCTGCCTGCTCAACACGGTGGACAACCCCCGCCGCGATATTCCCCTGGTCGGTCTTTTGCTCTCTCCGCTCTGCGAGGGGTTCACACCCGCGATCCTGACCGAGATCAAACGGGCGTCGGACGTCCCCGGCGAGCCCTTCTACGATTCTCTCGTCAAGTACGTCAAAGCGCGCAGGGAAAGCGAGCCGTTTGAAGCCGGCGAACGTTTCCTCCGTCAACTGGAATCCTTCCGCCGCGCGGCGGAGGGGATGCCGGTCGACCGGCTGATCCTGAAACTGTTTACCGAGACCGGGCTTCTCCCGATCGGCGGCGCGACCAACCCCGCGGCGGGCCGCGAGAACCTGCTCCTGTTCTATCAGTACGCGCGCTCGTTCGAGGCGACCTCCTTCCGGGGGCTTTACCGTTTCGTTTCCTATATGAACGACATGGCGGCGATCGGGAAGTCGCCCGATCTGCAGCCGCCGGCGACCGCCGGCGGGGTCAAGATCATGACCATCCACCACTCCAAAGGACTGGAAAGCCCGGTCGTCTTCGTTTCGCGCGTCCCGACCTCGACCCAAACCCACGGCATAACGACCGACCGGAACGTTTCGTTCAACGCGCGTTTCGGGCTGACGACGAAGGTCCGCGACGAGCAGACCGGGCTTGCGCGGATCGACACGCCGTTCCGACGGATCGCCGAACTTGATTTGTCGATCCTCGACAAAGAGGAAGAGTTCCGCGTCTTTTACGTCGCGCTGACGCGGGCGCGCGAGCGTCTCTACGTGACCGCCTCCGTCCCGAACAACGCGAATATCGACAATCGGCGCGAAAAATATTCCGACGTCTCGCCCATCACCCGCACCGACGCGATCTACGGCCCCGGGATGTTCGATCTGATCGTCCGCGCGATCGGCGGGGAGGGGTCGAAGCTGGCGACGGTGATCCTGCCGGAAGACGAGCCGAAGCAGCCCGACGAAACGGATCCCGCCGCAGAGACGTCCGACGTTAAGACGACCGGCGAAACGCCCGTTTCGAAAGAGCCCGAAGCGGCGGAGGCAGGCGCGGAAGCCGACCTCTCCGGTTCCCCCGCCGCGGGAGAAAAAACGGCGGCGCCGGAGCCCGTCCCGACCATCCCTTCGGAGGACGGGACGCTTCTGACCGAAGACGAGGCGTGCGAGCAGCTCAAGGAACGATTCAAAGAATCCTACCCGGATCCCTGGCTCGGCACGGTGCCGGGGAAACTCTCGGTCTCGGTCCTCTCCCCCTCCGTCCTCGACGGCGCGAACGAGGGAACGGCGACCCTCGACGACAAAAAGAAGCAGGAGAAAAAACTCTCCGCCGAGGGCGCCGCCTCCCGTAGAAAAGGCGCCGGCGATCCCGCCCTGCGCGGAACGGCGACGCATCTGTTCCTGCAGTTCTGCGACCTCGAACAACTCCGGAAGAACGGGGCGGAGGTCGAGCTTGAACGGCTGTCCAAGGGGGGGTTTTTGACAAAAGAGACCCGCGATCTCGTCAATCTGTCCGAGCTTGAGATGTTCCGTTCGTCCGCTCTGCTGGATGAAATGCTCTCGCGGACGTGGATGCAGCGCGAACTCCGCTTCAATATGATGATGCCCGCGTCGAATTTTACGAAAGATCCCGATCAGAAAGAAAAGCTGGAGAAACAGACCGTTCTGGTGCAGGGCGTGATGGACTGCGCGTTCACGACGGCGGGCGGCGAACTGGTGCTGCTCGACTACAAGACCGATCGGCTGAAGGGCGGCGTCCGCGCAAGCGACGACGAGATCAACGCCTTCGTCCTGCGGCACCGCGAACAGCTCCGCTACTACGCGATCGCGGTCGAAAAGATGCTCGGGCGGAAGCCCGATCGGATCCTGCTCTATCCCCTCTGCCTCGGGCGGGCGGTCGAGGTCTCGCTTTGATCCCGCCCGCGGCGAACGCCGGGCGTTTGTAAAAATTTGTAAATCGTTTTTTCGGAGGTATTCTCTATGGCGTCTTTCGGTTATTCGGTATTCGAGTTCGGGGCGGTCGGAGACGGCGTCGCGGACGATACCGCGGCGATCCAAAAGGGCATCAACTTCCTCGCGGAACGCGGCGGCGGAAAACTGCTCTTTCCCTTCACGAAGGGGGGTTACCGGATCGCGTCGCCCGGCATCGAGGAGATCGACGGGCGCCCGCTGCGCTCGCAGCTGTATATCCCGCGGGGAACGCACAATATCCAGCTCGAGGGCGAGATGCCCTGCAAACTGCTCTATTCCTATCAGGTGAGACCGAAGGACGACGGGTACAACGACCCGACCAAGTTCGGGGGGCAGAGCCGCGTCAACGTCCGGATCTTCTCGGATTGGACTCCCCCCGAGGAACACGATCCGACGGCGCGTCCCTGGTCGATCCTGTCGGCTCCGCAGGGCGACGGCTACGCGGGACGGTTCAGCGTCGGCTCGTTCTCGATCTTCAATCTCGAGTTCGCCGTCAAACTGGACAAGGACAAGATGTACCCGACGCAGGGCGGGGTCAACCTCGGCAACGTGTCGCGGGCGAACGTCGAAAATTCGCAGTTCTGTCTGTCCGAAAACGTCGGGGACACCGAACTCGGAAAAGAACTGATGCCGAATCCCTGCCACGTCGCGGGGCTGATCATGTCGAACGACCAGAACGACGACAACGTGATGCACAACGTCGCGTCTCAGGGCTTTAAGTACGGATTCGTGCTCGGCGAACACGTCGTCGCGGACTATCTCTACGTCCACAACTGCGAGGAGGGGATCACCTTCCACGACGCCTCGCATCTGTCGGTCATCAACCATATCGTCGCGCAGCACAACGCGGTCATCCTCTCCACGACCGACGTTGAACTCTACGGCAACAAGAAGGGGCGCTGCAACGTGATCGTCGGCTCGCTGAACTTCGAGTGCGGCACCGGGCTTCGTCCGGCGGTCGATCAACTCGTTTACGGCGTGCGCGACGCCGAGAACCGTCTGCGCGGATGGGTCTACTGGCACAAGCCCTGGGGCAAAAAGGAGTTCCCCGTGCTCGGCGCGGAAAACTTTACCGTCACGAGATTCGGATACGGCGCGGCGCCGACGCCGCAATGACGCGCCGCCGGGAACCGTTTATCCCCGCGAACTTAAAGAAACAACGACTTTAAACAACAAAACCCCGCTTGCGATCTGCAAGCGGGGTTTTGTTATTGCGGGGAGTCAAAGTTTGTTATTGTGTGGAGTCAAAGAGCGGCGATCTGCTCTCCGAAGAAGCAGGTCAAAATCAAATAAACGACGTAGACGCCGAGGAGGGCGAAGCCCTGCCACTTCATAAAGCGTTTTTTGATCAGCGCGGGAAGAAGGGCGACCAGCGCGACGATCAGCACCACGGGGAGGTCGATCCGTCCGACCTGTCTGGTGACGGGCAGCGCCGTTCCCGAGATCAGGCAGCAGACCGGCATGATGAGCGTCATATCGATAATGTTCGCGCCGATAATGTTGCCCGCGGAGAGCGACATTTCCTTGTGGACAACGGCGGCGACCGTCGTGACGAGTTCGGGGAGCGAGGTGCCGACGGCGAGGATGGTCACGGCGATCACCCGTTCGGGGACGTTCGCCGCCTTCGCCACGTATTCCGCGCTGTTCACAAGCACGTTTGCGCCGATCCCGATCGCGGCGGCGCCGACGAGGAACAGCAGCACGTTTTTCAGCCAGAGTTTCCCGGTCGCCTTCGGTTTTTCAAGATCAAGGTCCGCCGGCGGCTCGGCGTCTGCCGACTTTTCGCCGTTCGCCTCCGCTTTCGCGGAGCGGACCTGCCGCGCGGCGACGACCACGTTCTCGGTCATCGCGAAGGCGAAAACGGCAAGCAGAAGCAGACTCGGAACGAGACCGAGTTTTCCGGTCGCGCCGAACGCGGCGATCACGGCGCCGGCGCCGACGAACAGGCAGGACTTCAAAAGATAGTCGCGCCGTCTGATCGCGCCCGCCATAAACATCAGGGCGATCGCTAAGATCAGCCCGGTGTTCGCCGTTACCGATCCGACCGCGTTTCCGATCGCCATATCGATATAGGCGGGGTCGCCGGTCGCTCTCGCGGACGCCGCGGAGAACGCCGAGACCAGTATTTCGGGGAGGGTGGTCGCCAAGCTCACGATGGTCGCGCCGACGATCAGTTTCGGGACGCCCGAGACCTCCGCCATCCAGGAAGCGGAGGAAACGAACACGTCGCCGCCCTTGACGATGACCGCGATCGAAACGACCAGGCAGATCAGGGCGACGGGCAGATTTTCAATAGGGATCAGGGACGGTATTTTGATCAGTCCTTTCCGTTCGACAAATTACCTTGTTATTATATCACCGCGCGAGCGGGATGTCAAGGACGGTTTTCGGTTTGTTTCACGTGAAACAGGCGCGCGACGGTTGACTTTCCTTTCGCGGCGTACTATAATATAAGAGACGACGGATCCCGTCGTCAGGACCGAGACACGAAGGGGGCAATATGGCAAAGATCATCGCGTTTTCCAACCAGAAGGGCGGCGTGGGCAAGACCACGTCCTGCGTGAATATCGCCGCCGCCGTCGCCAACAAGGGCAAAAACGTCCTGCTGATCGATATGGATCCGCAGGGCAACGCCACGACCGGGGTCAACGTCAGCAAACGGAGCGCCCCGCACAACGTCTACGAGGTGATCGTCGGGGCGTGTACGGCGAACGAGGCCCTGGTGCGTACCAACTACAAGAATCTCTGGATCATCCCCTCGTCGCTCGACCTCGCCGGGGTGGAACACGATATGTTCGAGATGGAGTCGCGCGAAAAGGTGCTGCGCGAGGTGATCGCGCCGATCCTTCCGCTCTTCGACTACGTCTTTATCGACTGCCCGCCCTCGCTCGGGATGATCACGGTCGCGGTGCTGACGGCGGCGGACGGGGTGGTGATCCCGATGCAATGCGAGTTCTACTCGATGGAGGGTCTGTCGCAGCTGCTCGTGACCATCCGCCGGGTGCGCCAGAAGACCAACCCGAAACTCGAGATCGTCGGGCTTCTGCTCACGATGTATAACGGACGGCTGACCCAGACCAAGCAGGTGGTGGACGATTTGAAGCGGTATTACGCCGACAAACTCTTTTCGACCCCGATCACGCGGAGCGTGAAGGTGTCGGAGGCGCCGAGTTACGGAACGCCGCTCTGCTATCACGACCCGTACGGGAAGGCGACGCTGGAATACGCCGACGTCGCGAAAGAACTGACGCTCCGCATCTGACGGGAGAAAGGAACGGATATGGCACAAAAAAAGAGCGGGATCGGACGGGGGCTGGACGCCCTCTTCCTCGAAACCTTTGAAGACGAAAAGAAGCCCGGCGGCGCCGAGAAACTGAAAACCTCGCTGATCGACCCCAAGAGCGGGCAGCCGCGCAAGCATTTCGACGAGGGATCGCTTTCGGAACTTGCCGACTCGATCGCGACCCACGGCGTTCTGCAGCCCATCCTCGTCCGCGCGTCGGGGAACGGGCGGTATCAGATCATCGCCGGGGAACGGCGGTGGCGGGCGGCGAAACTCGCAAATCTTTCCGAGATCCCCGCGGTGATCCTCGACCGCGACGATCTCGCCTCAGCGGAGATCGCTCTGGTGGAAAACCTGCAGCGCGAGGACCTGAACCCGATCGAGGAAGCCGCGGCGTTCCGGGCTCTCTCGGAGGAGTTCGGGCTGACGCAGGAGGACCTTTCGCGCCGCGTCGGAAAGAGCCGCAGCGCCGTGGCGAACGCGACCCGGCTTCTGGAACTGCCCGACGAGGCGAAGGCGATGGTCTCGTCCGGCGCCCTCTCCGCGGGACACGCCCGGACGCTGCTCGGACTGCGCGACCGCGAACAGATCGTCCCGCTCGCCAAAAAGTGCGTGGCGCTCGGGCTGTCGGTCAGGGAACTGGAACTGCTCGTCAAGCGCGCGAACAGACCCGTCCGCGAGACCCCCGAGGCGCCCGCCCCGGTGGTGGACTACGTCGCGGAACTCGAACGCAAAATGACCTCCGACCTCGGGCGGCGCGTGAAGATCGCCGCGAAGGGAAAACAGAAAACGCTGACCCTTTGGTTTGAAGACAACGAGGACCTGGACGCCCTGCTCCGCAGGATCATGGGCGACGATTTCGTAGGAGGGTTATGATGGGACTGCTTTCGATCGGCTCGTTTTTCGTCACCGAGTTCTTTGACCGACCGCTGCCCGCTTTCGCAAATCTCTCAAACTCGTTTACCGCGTGGGACGTGAACCGCGCCTTGGGGCTGTTCCTTCTGGTGCTGGTGCTGGCGACCGGATTTCTCGCCTACCGCAGGTCCGGTCCCGAACGGCTCGCAAGGGAACTCTTCTCGCGCGAGGTCTTTTCGCCCGAGAACGCGGTCTCCCTCTCGGAACTCCCGATCAAAGTCTCGCTCGCGCTCCGCTTCTCGCTGCACGACCGGTGGTCGAGTCTGCGCCGCTGCGTCCTGATCGTCGGGGAGCCGCCGCTTGAGAGCAAAAAGCCGACCAAAGAAGAAAAGAAAGCCGCGAAGGAAGCCGCCCGCGCGAACCGCGAGAAGAATCCGTTCGTTTCGCTGAAAAAGCGTTTCTTCCCGGATCTGTCCGACGCGAAGTTCTATCTCGCGAAGGAGCGCCGAGAGGAGATCGAGCGCCGCTATATGCAGGAAAAGGGCGTCACGTTAAAGACCTTTCTTTGGACGCTCGGCGTTTCGGTCGCGCTCTTCTTCGTCCTCTGCCGCCTGATGCCCGAGATCCTTCTTTTGATCGATCGGATCCTCGGCTGATTGTTTCACGTGAAACAGGGAAGGGGTGGGGAACGATCCGGGACGCCCGGGACGCCGTCCCCTACCGCTTGCGCGATCCTCCGGTCGTTTCCGTGCGGTTGTCCTCAACCTTTGCGCGGGACGTCGTGGACGCCGTCCCCTACCGCTTGCGCGTCCCTACGGTCGTTTCCGTGCGGTTGTCCCCCGCCTTGCGCGGGACGTCGAGGACGCCGTCCCCTACCACGCGCGATCCTCCGGTCGTTTCCGTGCGGTTGCCCCCGCCTTTGCGCGGGACGCCGTCCCCCGCTCCGCTCGTTTTCGGGCGGAGTTTTTCGTTGGTTGGAAGGAGCGGCGTACCGTTCTCCTGGGGGAAAGATCCGCTTTTTCCCGCCGCGGGGCGAGATCCGCTCGCATAACGTTATTCATAAGGGGTGCAAGAAAAGCAACGAAAACAGCTGCGTTTTGCGTTATAATTCCGCAACTTGCTTTTTGGAGGGACTGCAAGAATTTCTATGGATTTTGCGCGTTATTTATGTTATAATGCTATAAAAACGCGCAATAGTATGCAATCCTTCGGAGCCCGACAAGGAGGACCCTGCCCTTATGAGCAAAACCTATATGAATGAAAACTTCCCCCATTTCCTGTACGGCGGAGACTACAATCCCGATCAATGGGTCGATTATCCGGGGACGATCGACGAAGATATGCGCCTGATGAAACTCGCCGGGTGCAACGAGATGACGGTCGGCATATTTGCCTGGTCCATGATCGAGCCGCGCGAGGGCGTTTTCGAGTTTGATTATTTTGACAAGGTCCTGGACAAGATCTACGAGAACGGCGGAAGGGTGATCCTCGCGACGCCGTCCGCGGCGCGTCCGCATTGGCTCGCGGACAAATATCCGGAGGTTTTACGGGTCGACCGGGACGGGGTGCGCGAGCATTTCAATTCCAGACATAACCACTGCTTTTCCTCTCCCGTCTACCGGGAGAAGGTCAGGATCATCAATACCAAGCTTGCCGAAAGGTACGGGAAGCACCCGGCGGTGATCGGTTGGCACGTGTCAAACGAATACAGCGGAGAATGCTTCTGTCCTCTCTGCGTCGCGAACTTCCGGGAATATCTCAGACGGAAGTTTCATAACGACATTCACGAGTTGAATCACGCCTACTGGTCGTATTTCTGGAGCCACACCTTCGACTCGTTCGAGCAGATCGAACCGCCGACGCCCTACACCGAGCGGAGCCACATGGGACTGAACGTCGACTGGCGCCGGTTCGTGACCGAGATGACCGTCGACTTTATGCGGGCGGAGATCGCTCCGCTGAAAAAGATCTGCCCCGAATTGCCGGTCACGACGAATATGATGGGCAATTTCCCCGGACTCAATTACCGCCGCTTCCGGGGCGTGATCGACTTTGCCTCCACCGACGCTTATCCGGCGTGGCATTCGGGGGATCAGCAGGACACCGCGATCCATACGGCGTTCGAATACGATACGATCCGGGGTCTGACGCGAAAACCCTTTATCCTTATGGAGAACACGACGAGCGTCGTCAACTGGCGCGAGTACAACAAGATCATGCGCCCGGGCATGGAAACGCTCTCCCCCTTCCAGGCGGTGGCGCACGGGTCCGACAGCATCCTTTACTTCCAGTTCCGGAAGGGGCGCGGCGGACAGGAAAAGTTCCACGGCGCGATCGTCGATCACGTCGGGACCGAAAAGACGCGGGTTTTCGAGACGGTCAAGCGCAAAGGCGAACTTCTGAAAAAAGTCGACGAGATCTGCGGCACCGCCGTCAGATCGGAGGTCGCCGTCGTCTACGACTGGGAAAGCTTGTGGATGCTCGACGCCAGCCACGGGTTCTCCAAACATACGAAAAAATACGTCGATACCGCAAGAGCGTATTACGGCGTCTTCTGGAAGCGGGGGATCAACTGCGACGTGGTCGGGCCGCACGACGACCTGTCGTCCTATAAGATCGTCGTCGCGCCGATGCAATACTCGGCAGACGCCGAAACCATCGAAAACTTCGCGCGCTTCGTCGAGAGGGGCGGCACGCTCTACGCGACCTATACGCTCGGCATGGCGGACGAAAACGATCTCTGCCACCTCGGCGGGTTCCCGGGCGGAAAACTGCGCGACGTTTTCGGGATCTGGAACGAGGAGATCGACACGCTCTATCCGCAGGATTCCAACTTCTGCGAATACAAGGGCGCAAAGCACAAACTCGTCGATTACTGCGAACTGATCCACGCCGAAGGCGCCGAGGTGCTCGCCGTATACGGGGAGGACTTCTACCGCGGGATGCCGGTCGTCACGTCAAACGTCTACGGCGCGGGCCGCGCCTACTATCAGGCGGCAAGGGACTGCGGGACCCTCAGCGACGCCGTGATCTCCGAGATCATCAAAGAACGGGGCGTCAGAACCGCGACCGGGACCCTCGACCCGCTCGGATACGGCGTCAGCGCCCACGTCCGGGAGGACGGGGGGGATCGGTACGTCTTCGTCGAGAACTATTCCGACGTCGGGGCGACCGTCCCGCTCGGGCGAAAAATGACCGATCTGATCTCGGGCAACGAGACCGACGTCTGCAAACTCGACGCTTACGGTCTCGGTATCTTCAAGTATTCGGCAGAATAATTGTTTCATAAAGTTTATCACGCCGGTCGGAGCGCTCGCGACTTTACGCTTGACGGAAGAAAGAGGGCTGCCCCGGCGCAAAAAGAAAGGATTACGGTATGAAAAAGATCATCAGCGTTCTTTTGCTTCTCGCGACGCTCGTCCTCCCGCTCGCCTCCTGCGGCGGAAAAAAGGGGTCCGACGCGACGACGGAGGCGACGACAGTCGGGGCCGACGCGTCCGAAACGATCGCCGAACAGACGACGGTCGCGGCAACCACCGTTGACGAAAAGTGGGAAGAGATCGCGGACAAGGTCACGATCATCACGGAGAGGGACCGGACGCTCCGGATCGAACTCAGCAGCCACGGCGACGCCGAAAAGACCTCGAAAAACGACAAGTTCGTGGTGGGACCCGACGAGATCGTCCCCGGCGAGACCCCGCTGATCGAGCAGTTGATCTACGAGCGCAACAAAGCGGCTTGCGACCTGCTCCAAGTGAAGATCGGCGAATACGTCTACTGGGACTATGGATGGGACAAGCAGGCGGACCCGATCAAGACGGTGGTCCAGGGCAACGCGAGCGACGCGCCCGATCTTTTCGTCAATATGATCTGCGCCCTCAACGTGGCGAACCTCAACGGCGTGTTCAAGGACGTGTGGTCGATCCCGAACGGCTACTTTGATTTTGAGACGGACGGCTGGATGACCGAGTATATGAAGAGTCTGTCGTTGACCGGCGACCGCAGTTACGTCCTCGTCGGGGACTATTTCCTCGACGTTCTGCGTGCGCTGGGCGTGATCCCCGTCAATATCACGATGATGGACGCGAACGCCGAAAAACTCGCGCCCGTCATCATCGGAGAGAACGAGACGCTCGGGGAGGGAGAGGAACTCTCGGCGCGCTTCTTCGACTTCGTGGAACAGGGCAAGTGGACCTGGGACGTCCTCGGCAAACTCTGCGAGGCGATCTGGGTGGACGAAAACAACGACGGACAGGATTCGATCCTCGACGTTCTCGGCATCGTTGCCGATTGCTACGGGGGACTCACCTCCGAGATGTATATTTTCTCCGCGTCCGAAGACGATCTGTTCGTCGTAAGACCGATCGAGGATGAGAGCAGCCAATACAACGGCAAAGACTGGATCTATTATTCGCAGGACTCCACCGCGCTCGGCAAGATCTTCGACGCCGTCGCGGCGGTCTACACCGGCAAGGGATCGCTTGCTACCAAGGCTCACTACGAGGCGAGCACGCCCGAGGACCCCGGCGCCTCCTACCACCGGATCAAGTTTGCCGAGGGTACGATGCTCACCGCCGGAACCGTCGTGCTCGGCGCGCTCGAGGACGAATCGTTCCAGCAGATGGAGGATCTCTTCACGGTCGTCCCGGTCCCCAAACTCAGCGAAGACAAGCACTACAACACGTGCATCCACACCATCGGCGACGCGGGCGCGATCAACGTCAACACGAATCCCCGTAAAGCAAGGGCCCTTTCTGCGTTCCTGCAGTATTGCTGCGAACATTCCGCCGAGATCCGCCGCGAGTTCCTCGAGATCGTGATGAAGTACAAGACCACGGTCTACAACCAGGGCACCGACCGGATGCTCGACATCATCTACGACAGCGTCATCACCGGGCGCGACAAGATGATCGAGGACTGCGTCGGCACCAAGGCCCGTTTCTTCTGGACCATGATGGCCGGTATGTGCGAAGTGACGTCGAGCGAACTCGCCGCCAGATATCAATCCGACATAAACAGTAAACAGGCCGCCCTCGACAAGATCCTCCGCACCTGGTACGAACTTCCGAAATCGGAATAACGATCCGCTCCGCGGCGAAACCCCGGGCGGGCCGAAGACAACCGAGCCCCGGTGAAAGGCACACAAAAAAAGGAGAAAAACGATGAAAACGACGACGAAACGGATCCTTGCGCTGTTCCTTGCCTGCCTCGCGGGGCTCGGTCTCGCTTCCTGCGCGCTTGCGCCCGAGGGAGCGGAACCGACCGCGGCGGAGCCGACCGTCCCCGAAACGACGGCAGAAGAAGGGACGACCGCCCCCGAAACGACCGTCCCCGCGACCGAGGCGCCGGTTGATGAAGGACCGAGGGTCGACGAGTTCCCCGTCGCGGACGCGCCCTTCGATCCCGCCGGCGGTATGACCGAAAACATGCTTGCCCGCTCGGTGCACTACGAGGGCGACGTCACGCGCCTCAAAGCCAAACTTGACCAGGTCTTTGACGTGAGTTACACGGGAGAGACGAAAATCTTCTTTCTCGGCGACTCGATCACCGAGGGCAGCGGTTCCCTGAGCGGACCGAACTCCTTCAGGAGACGTACCGAGGCATGGTTCAACGAGAACGGAAGGAGTCAGATCGTCTGCACGAACGCGGGGATCGGCGCCACCGACTCCTATCTTGCGGTCCATCGGGTGGAAAAAGACGTCCTCTCCATGGGTCCGGACATCATTTTCATCGAGTTCATCAACGACAGCGACGACGAGTTCTACACGGCTTGCATGGAAAGTCTGATCCGGAAGTGCCTTGCCGCTCCCACGAACCCGGCGGTCGTCCTGATCGAGATGACCCTCAGGGGCGGCGGCAACTGCCAGACCGCGCACGCAACCGCGGCAAGAGCGTACGGCGTGCCCGTCCTTTCGTATCACGACGCGGTCACGCCGGAGATCGAGGCGGGCAACTTCTCTTTCAGCGATATTTCAGCCGACGGCACGCATCCCAACCCCGTCGGTCACGGCTGGGTCGCGGAGATCGTCACGCACTTTCTCGAGCAGGTGAAAGCCGCCCCCGCTGCGGGCAAGGTCACGCCTTTCGACCCGGCGACTCCCTCGATCATGGGGGACAAATACGCAAACGCGGGTCTGTACGGGAAGAACTCCGCGGGGCTGGTTGCGCATCCCGACGAAAACTTCATCCGCGAAACGACCCCGAAAAAGTTCAAGAACGGCTGGGCGACCGACAACGGAGGCACGATCACCTTTGAAGCCGAATTTGCGAATTTCGGGCTGCTGTACTACAAAACGACGGACGGCAAAACCGGCATCGTCAACGTCGAGATCGACGGCGAGAGCATGGGGTACGTGAACGGCAACTTCCCGAACGGATGGGGCGACTATCCCGCCGCGGTGGAGTTGTATACCTCGAACGAATCGAAAATGCACACGGTCAAGATCACGGTCACAAGTGCCGGCAGAAAGCAATTTGAGATTTTGAGTCTTTTGATGTCGTAGTTCCGATCCGACGGATACGAGCGCGACGGCGCAAGGCTTGACGGCGGACGCCGCGGAACGATCCGTCCTCCGCTCTTGCCGAAACCGCGGTTTTCCGCTATCAAGAATACGGTTTTCGTTAAGGAGGTTTTTATGAGTTTGCGCAGAGCGTTCTCCCTTCTTTTGATCGGCTCTATGCTGTTTTCGATCTTCGCCCTCGCGTCCTGCGAGAAGAAAGACGCGACCGAGACGACCGCAACCGGTACCGAACCCGTCGGGACCGGTACGGCGCCGACCGGGGCGAACACGACCGAGGCGGAAACGACCGCGGCGACCACCGAGCGCCCCGCGCCGGTGCCGAACACCTACTATTCGTTCTACAACAACAAGCAGTATCTCAAACTGATCGGCAGAAGCAGGTTTTACAAGACCGACGTCGCCCTCGACTGGACCGCGGCGGGGCTTGCGTTCGATTTCGAGGGCTCGGGCGATCTCACAATGAAAGTCGAGTTCATCGGGAATCGCTACGTCGTACTCGAGATCGAGGTGGACGGTAACGTCCACGAAGTGTCCGTCCGGGAATCCGGGACGATCCGTCTCGCGTCGGGGCTTGCGGACGGCGTGCATCACGTCATGGTCCGCCGCCGGACCATGGCTACGAACAATACGACGGGGCTCTTGTTGGCGGCGCAGGGCGTCACGATGACGGGCTATTTCCTCGAGCGCCCCGCGGACAACACCTACAAGGTCGCGTTCCTCGGCGACAGCATCACCTGCGGCGAAGGGCTTATTCCTTCCAACGGGCTTCTCACCTACGCGGTCGACCTCTGCACGCGCGAGGACTTCGATTACGATATCTGCGCGGTCTCGGGCATCGGCGTTTACCACACCTACAAGCAGGGCGGCTACTCCGAGGAGACCATGACGAAGTATTATCCGTTCTTCAACTATTACCGCAGCGAAACGCTCCGCTACATGCCCGACAGACAAGCCGATCTCGTGATCGTCAACCTGAACACCAACGACAACCTCCTCACGACCGCAGCCGACGAGGAGCAGTACAAAGAGACGTTGAAGACCCTGATCTCCGAGGTCCGCGACGCGCACGGAGAAAACGTGCCGATCGTCTGGATCGTCGGGATGATGATCTCCCCGAACGCGCAGGTCAACCGGTGGCTGAACGCCGTTTTCGCGGAACTCGGCGGAGAGAGCGCCGGGCTCTATCAGATCACGGTGGAGACCAATACTTCGGGGGATCACAATCACCCGGACCAGGCGTCGCACCTCGCGGTCTCGCAGGCGTTAAGCGCTTTCATCCGCGCCAAAAACCTGCTTGATCTTCCTCCTCTCACCGACTGATCGCGCAGAGCTTGCGCGGCGTCCCAATGCGCGAAGCGCCAATTCATCCGTTTCTCCGTAACCAAAAAACGCCGCCCCACGCCGAACGCAATTCGGGGGGCGGTTTCTTATAAATCCGGAATGACGGGCAAAACGACTGCGCGTCGGCTCTCCCGGGACCGAAGACGATCGCGCCCCCGGAGCCGGCGCCGTTTTGCGATCCTCCGGTCGTTTCCGTGCGGTTATCCCCCGCCTTTGCGCGGGACGTCGTGGACGCCGTCCCCTACCGCGCGCGATCCTCCGGTCGTTTCCGTGCGGTTGTTCCCCGCCTTTGTGCGGGACGTCGTGGACGCCGCCCCCTACCACGCGCGATCCTTTTTGCCCTTGCAGCCGCGTTCCTTTCCTTCCGTACAACAAAACTTTGACCGCGCCATTCGGCGCGGTCAACGCATAACGAACGCCGCCCGGAAACGGGCGGCGTTTTCATAAATGCTCCGAAGGCGTCGTATCGTTGCGCCGCAGCGCGGCTCATAATTATTGCTTTGTGATCGAGAACTCCGTGTAGATCGGTCTGTGGTCGGTCGGCAAGGGTTCCATTATCACTTCGTATTTCGTCGCCTTCACCTGATACGTCAGTCCGCTCTTATACCAGATGAAGTCGAGGATGATGTTTTTCTCGGGGAAGGTCGCCGCGCTCCCGTTGACCGTCATGGTCGCTCTCGTTCCGGCGTTCCCATATCCCTCGGTCACAAGAGCCGTCTTGGTAAGCGCGCTCATCTCAAGGTTGAAGTCGCCGCCGAGGATGAACGGGATCTTCGGAAAATTGTTTTTCAGATAATCGACGATGGTGTTGATCTGCGCTTTGCCGGCGTTCACCGCGTAATCAACGTGGATCGGAGACACCACCAGCGGCGTTCCGCTCTCCTTGTGGCGCAACCGCGCCCAGACCATATAGCGGTCGTAATTCGAGCCGTTTGCATCGCCCTGGGAGCCGATCTTCATACATCCCTTGTCGACCAATGCAAAGACCTCTTTGTTGTAGAGCATCATCACGTTCGCGTCCTCGGGCGCAACGACCTCGTAGCTCGACGCGTTTGCCATCCGGCTTCGGATCTCCTCGGCGGCTTCCGCGGTGCCGCACTCCGGCAGAAAGACCACGTCGGGCGTCTTTGCGCTGAACGCGTCGGCAAGTTTTTTGTACTTGGAGGCGAGCGTCGGCTCTCCGCTCTTGTCGTAGTTGGCGTTCTGCACGTTTGCCGCAACGATCTTCAGGGTGATCGGTTCGGGGGCGGGTTCCGGCTCCGCGGTCGTCGCCGCCGTCGTGACAGCCGCCGTCGTGACAGCCGCCGTCGTGACCGCGGGCTCGGTCGTCTCTTCGGTCTTTTCGGCGGACTTCTCGGCTTCGGTCGCTTTTGCCGGTTCAAGCGAGCAGGCAACGAGCCCGAAGACCGTCAGCCCGGCGAGCAGCAGTAACGAGATGGATCTCAACGTGTTTTTCATTTTTTCGACTCCTTTTTGTATTGACGTTTAGCGGAACAAAGCGGAATGCACCAAGATTTGAAACGGTCCCGTTTTCGTTTTTTCGATCCGCGCCGATCGTGCGCGTCAAAGCGACAGTATCACCGGCAAAATGACGGGGCTGCGCCCGGTCGCTTCGTAGAGGAACTTCGAGAGTTTTTCCTTCACGGCGGTCTTCATCGCCGCCCAGTCGACGCCGTATTCGTCGAGCGCGCGGTTGATCGCGTCGTAGGCGATCTTCTTCGCCCGGTCGAGCAGTTCCTCGTTGTCGCGGACGTAGACGAAGCCGCGGGAAACGATCTCGGGTCCCGAAACGATCTCCCGCACCGCGGGATCGACCGTCGCGACGACGGCGAAGAGCCCGCTCTGCGCCAGCGTTTTCCTGTCGCGGAGGACCACGGCGCCGACGTCCCCGACGCCCGAGCCGTCGACCATCACTCTGCCGGCGGGGACCGACGACGCGAAGCGGGCGCCCTTGCGGTCGATCTCCAGTACCTGACCGAGTTCGGTCGCAACGAAGATACGGTCCGACGGGATGCCCATAAACTCCGCGAGCGCCTTGTTCGCGTAGAGGTGGCGCTCCTCGCCGTGGACCGGCATAAAGTATTCGGGTTTGGTAAGTCCGATCATCATTTTCAGTTCCTCGCGGCAGGCGTGTCCCGACACGTGGACGTCCGCGACCGCGTCGTTGACCACGTGGATCCCGGCGCGGACGAGGGCGTTTATGATCTTGCCGACCAGTTTCTCGTTCCCGGGGATCGCGGACGCCGACAGGATCACGAGATCCGACGGGGTCAGCTTGATCTGGTTATGCTCCGAGAACGCCATCCGGTAGAGCGCCGACATCGGCTCTCCCTGCGAGCCGGTCGTGATGATGGTCAACTGTTCGGGTTTGTAGCGTTTCGCGTCCGCGACGTCGATCAGGACCCCCTCCGGGAGATCCATATAGCCGAGGTCGACGGCGGCGCCGATGACGTTCACCATACTGCGCCCGACGACCGCGACCCGTCTGCCGTACTTGGCGGAGGCGTTGATGATCTGCTGGACGCGGTGGACGTTCGACGAGAAGGTCGCGATGATCAGCCGCTTGTCGCGATGCTCCATAAAGATCCGGTCAAGCGACAGCCCCACCGTCCGCTCGGAGGGAGTGAACCCGGGGCGCTCGGCGTTGGTCGATTCGCAGAGCAGCAGTTTGACGCCCTCCTCTCCGAGCTGCCCGATCCGGACCAGGTCGATCATCTTCCCGTCGATCGGGGAGACGTCGAGTTTGAAGTCGCCGGTGTGGAACACCACCCCCGCGGGGGTATGCAGCGCGATGCAGCAGGCGTCCGCGATCGAGTGGTTGACGTGGATGAACTCCGCCTTGATCGCGCCGAGTTCGACGGTATCGCCCGCCTCGACGGTCTTTAGTTCGGGCTCGTAGGGAAGGGAAGTCTCCTCCAGCTTGTTCTTGACGATCCCGACGGTCAGGCGGGTGCCGTAGATCGGGGTCCGGATCTGCTGCAGTACGTAGGGGATCGCGCCGATATGATCCTCGTGCCCGTGGGTGAGCAGGATCCCGCGCAGGCGCGCCTGATTCTTTACAAGGTAGGAAACGTCGGGGATCACCAGATCCACGCCCGGCATATCCTCGTCGGGGAAGGCGAGCCCGCAGTCGATCACGACGATATCCTCACCGTACTCGATCGCGGTCATGTTCTTTCCGATCTCTCCGAGCCCGCCGAGCGGGATGATCCGGAGCGTGCCGTCGAAACCGCGCCCGCTTCTCTCTCTCCGGGGCGTTTCTTTGCGCCGCAGGGTCCGCTTGCGGGCGTCGTTTGCCCTCTCGCTTATGCGTTCGCGCTTGTCCCCCGCGGCTTTCCCCGGGCGGAGAGCCGCGGCGCGGTCGTCCCGGCGCTTGTTCGGTTTCTCTTGTCGTCCGTTCTCGTTTTTCGCGTGCGGACGCGCGTTCTCCCTCCGTTTGCCGGCTTGCTCCTGCCCCCGAGAAACGTTCCGTTTCTCTCTTTTGGTCTGTTCTTCTTTCTGTTTTGCCATAGTGTCCTTTCTAATTTACGGTCAATCCGATCAAATAAAGTACGCCGACGGCGACAGCCGCCCCGAGAAGCGCCCCCAACAGGAACGCGACCGGACGGAGCCGCGGCTTTTTCTTCAAAGCGCCCTCCCGGTATCCGAGCAGGATCCGATTCGCCTCCGCGACCATCTCGCGCGGATCGCTCCCCTTTTCGGGGGCAGGCGTCCGCAAAAGGAAGATCGCCTCCTCGAACAGCCCGCCCCCGGGATTCTTCAGGCGGATCACCCGTCTCTCGCATCCTTTCACCGCACGCACCCCCAAAACGATATGTAGAGTTTGCGCGGAATAGACCCTTTGCTCCATTGTTGCCCGCCCCGCGCCCGTTTTATGCGGGGAACGGTTTTTTCGCTTACTTTTTCCGTCTGAAAAACGATCCGAACAGGTCGAAGACGTTCCCGGTCTTGACGCGGCTCGGCTCGACCTTTGCGCGCAAAGGCGCACGCTCCGGCGCACGCTCCGGGATGGGCTCCGGGGTCGGCTCCGGTTCCTCCGCCTCGACGGAGAGCGCCGGTTTTTCGCCTATTTTGACGGGGGTTTTCTCTTTTGCGGGCGAAAAACGCTCCGTCGGGCGCGGCCGCGGCGCGAAAGAAGGATTCGTTTCTCTCCCTTCGGGGAGGGGGAGCGAATCGTCGAGCAGGGCGTCGATCGACACGCCGAACAGCCCCCGGAGCGAAAGCAGCGCGGAGGCGTCGGGGTACGAAAGCCCCTTTTCCCAGAGATACACCGCCTGTCGGGTCACGCCGACCGCTTTTGAGAGAGCAGTCTGGGTCAATTTGTCCCGCCGGCGCAGCGCAAGCAGTTTTTCACGGAAGGTCATCGCGTCCTCCTTACCCGCCCGTCCGTCAATTCTCCCCCTTCGGGAAGACGACGTTCGGATAGTTGTCCAGATACCATTCGCCCTCTATTTTGCACAGGTCGAGGGTCTTGTTCACGGTTTTGCCCGCGTTCTCGCCGCGTCCCGCCGCGGGGACGGAGATCTTGACGTGATCGCCGCGGTTTTCGGTCACGGTCGCGTTTGAAAAATCAAAATCCGCTTCGGCGCCCGGGAGCATCGGCAGAGCGTCGGGGTTGGCGTAGAAGCAGAGGAAAACGGTCCTGCTCTCCCCGTCCTCGGAGAATTCGAGGGAAGTGTTCTCGACCAGAGCCGCCAGCCAGCCGCCCGCGCCGTCGCCCGCGAACAAAACCGCGTCGAAGCGTTCGCACATCGAGGGGCTGAAATACCGTTCGGCGTAGCTTTTCAGGTCGGACAGCCGGTCGAAACCGAGTTCGTGCATCGCGGCTCCGTCCACCTCGCGGTAGACGCCGAGTTCGCGCCCGTTCTCAAGGTACGGCATCCCGTCCGGCGTGAAGAACAGACGGATCCACGGCTCGGCGTCTCCGATCAGCCGCTCCGCCGCCGCGATCGCCTCGCCCTCGTCGGCGGGCTCGATCTTCTTTCCGCAAGAGGAAAGCGCCGCCAGGACCAGGATCAGCAGCAGCGCGATCCCCGCTTTTCTTACGATCCCCCGGGCGTGCGCCCGGGGGACGGAGTCAGATCTCTTCATTTTCTTCGGAGGTCTCTGCGGGCTCCTCGTCGGGATCCTCGTCCGCTTCGTTTTCCGCCGGGGTCTCCTCCGCGCCGTCCGCCTCTCCGTCCTCGGAGAGTTCGGGATGTTCGGCGGTCTCGTCGGCGGTGATCTCCTCGTCAAGTTCCTCCTGCGGCTCGATGCGCGACAGGTTGACGATCGCCGCGCCCTCGGAGAGCCGCATCACGATCACGCCGCCCGCGGAACGGGAGTAGATCGGGATGCCCGCGACCGGGATCCGGATGATGGTCCCGTCGTTGGTGATCATCATGATATCGTCGGACTCGGACACCGCCGCGATCGCCGCGAGGTTGCCGGTCTTGTCGTTCAGGTTGTGCGCCGTGACGCCCTGACCGCCTCTGTTCTTCAGAACGCGGAAGTCGTCGAACTCGGTGCGTTTCCCGAAGCCCCGGTCGGTGATGGTGAGCAGCTGCTTGCCCTCTTCGACCAGCGCGACGCCGATCACGTAATCCTCGCCCGTGAGACGGATGCCGCGCACGCCGCGGGCGGTCCTGCCCATCGGACGAACGGTGGTCTCGCTGAATCTCGTGGCGTTGCCGCCGCGGGTCGCGAGGATCAGGTCGTCGGTCCCCTTGGTCTTACGGACGAAGAGCAGATCGTCGCCCTCGTCGAGGTTGATCGCGATCTTGCCCGAACGCCGCTGATACTCGAAGTCCTTGGTCGGGGTCTTCTTGATGACGCCCTTCTTGGTCACCATCGTCAGATACTCGCCCTCGGTGAAAGCGTCGATCGAGATGATCGCGGTGACGTTCTCCCCTTCGGTGAGGTCGAGGATGTTGACCATATTGGTCCCCTTCGCGGTGCGGCCCGCCTCGGGGATGCGGTAGGTCTTCTTGGTATAGACTCGTCCCTTGTTGGTGAAGAACATCAGGAGCGCGTGGCTGTTCGCGACGATCACGTCGACCACGTCGTCCTCTTCCTTGTGTCCCATACCGATAATGCCCTTGCCGCCGCGGTGCTGCGACGAATAGGTGGCGGCGGGCTGGCGCTTGATATAGCCGCCGGTCGTCACGGTGAGAACGCAGGTGTGGCGCGGGATCAGGTCCTCGATGTCGATGTCGTCGGTCGCCTCGATCAGCTCGGTGCGCCGGTCGTCCCCGAACTTCTCCTTCATCGAGGTCAGTTCGTTCTTGACGATCTCGCGCACTCTGCCGTCGTCGGAGAGGATCGCCTGCAGGTCCGCGACCGTTTCTTCGAGTTTCAAGAGACGGTCCTCCACCTTCTGCCGTTCCAGCCCCGACAGTTTGCCGAGCGTCATCTCGACGATCGCCTGCGCCTGCGGGTCGGTCAAACCGTAGCTCTCCATCAAGTTGGCTTTCGCGTCGGGGATCGAACTGCTGGCTTTGATGATCTTGATGATCTCGTCGATATGGTCGATCGCGATCTTGTACCCCTCGTAGATGTGCATTTCCTTCAGCGCGCGGTCGAGATCGAACTGCGTGCGCCGGACGATAATGCCCTCCTGGAACAGGATGTACTGATCGAGGATCTCGGGAAGCGACAGGATCTTCGGCTCGCCGTTCACCAGCATCAGCATATTGACGGCGAAGGTGTCCTGCAGCTGACTGTACTTATAGAGTTGGTTGAGAATGACCTCGCCGTTGGCGTCGCGGCGGTATTCGATCACGATCCGCATACCGTCCCTGCCCGACTCGTCGCGCAGGTCGGTGATGCCCTCGATCTTCTTATCCTTGACCAGGTCCGCGATCGCCTCGACCAACTGGCTCTTGTTGACGGCGTAGGGGATCTCGGTCACGATGATCCTATGGTGTTCGTCCTCGATCCGCGCCCGCGCACGGACGATGACCTTGCCGCGTCCCGTCGAGTAGGCGTCGAGCATCCCGCGCGAGCCGTACACGATCCCGGCGGTCGGGAAGTCGGGACCCTTGATATATTCCATCAGTTCGGGGACCGTGCATTCGGGATTGTCCATCCGGAACACGATCCCGTCGATCACCTCGCGGAGGTTGTGGGGCGGGATGTTCGTCGCCATACCGACGGCGATACCGACCGACCCGTTGACGAGCAGGTTGGGGAATCGCGACGGAAGCACCTCGGGCTCCTTGCGCGAATTGTCGAAGTTGGGGAGGAAGTTGACGACGTTCTTCTCGATATCCGACATCATCTGGTCCGCGAGTTTCGACATCCTTGCCTCGGTATACCGGTAGGCGGCGGCGCCGTCGCCGTCGACGTTGCCGAAGTTGCCGTGACCCTCGATCAGGGGATAGCGGAGCGAGAAGGACTGCGCCATACGGACCATCGTCTGATAGACCGCGGCGTCGCCGTGCGGATGATAGCGGCCCAGCACGTTACCGACCGTGGTCGCGGATTTGCGGAAAGGCTTGTCGTAGGTCAGGTGATCCTCGTACATAGCGTAAAGGATGCGGCGCTGACCGGGTTTCATACCGTCGCGGACGTCGGGGAGGGCGCGGCTCGTGATGACGCTCATCGAATACTCGATGAACGCCGTCTTGAGTTCCTTCTCCATATTCCGCCCGAGGATCTTCTGTTCGGGGAAGGAAATGTCTTCGGTGCTGTTCGGTTTTCTTTCCATTGTTTATCCCTTCCTTTCCGGTCAGACGTCCAGGTTGACGGCGAATTTCGCGTTCTTTTCGATAAACTGGCGGCGCGGCTCCACCTGATCGCCCATCAGGGCGGAGAACGCTTCGTCGCAGGCGATCGCGTCGTTGATCTCGACTTTTAAGAGCGTCCTATAGGTCGGGTCCATCGTGGTCTCCCAGAGTTGTTCGGGATCCATTTCACCGAGACCTTTGTAGCGTTCGGCTTCGGATTGCGGTCCGAGCTCCGCTATGATCCGATCGCGCTCCGCGTCGTTGAAGGCGTACTTGACGATCTTCCCGCGGTGGACCTTGTAGAGCGGCGGCTGCGCGAGATACACGTGCCCGTCCTCGATCAACTGTTTCATGTGGCGGAAGAAGAAGGTCAGGAGCAGGATCCGGATGTGCGAGCCGTCGACGTCGGCATCCGCCATAATGATAATTTTGCCGTAGCGGAGTTTCGCGATGTCGAAGTCCTCGCCGATCCCGCAGCCGAGCGCCTGAATGATCGGGATGAGCGACTGGTTGGCGTAGACCTTGTCGAGCCGGGCTTTTTCGACGTTCAGCACCTTGCCGCGCAGGGGAAGGATCGCCTGGAAACGGCTGTCGCGTCCGTCTTTTGCGGAGCCGCCCGCGGAATCTCCCTCGACCAGATACAACTCGGTGAGTTCGGTGCGGCGTTCCTGACAGTCCGCGAGTTTACCGGGAAGCGTCGACCCTTCGAGCACCGATTTGCGCCGGGTCATTTCGCGCGCTTTTCTGGCGGCTTCTCTGGCTCTCGACGCCGCGAGCGCCTTCTCGATGATGAGTCTGCCCGACGCCGGATTCTCTTCGAGATACTCGGCGAGTTTGACGTTCATCATATTCTCGACCAGCGTGCGGATCTCGGAGTTGCCGAGCTTGGATTTGGTCTGGGACTCGAACTGCGCGTCCTCCATCTTGATCGAAATGACCGCGGTGATGCCCTCGCGTACGTCCTCGCCCGACAGGTTCTTGTCGGAATCCTTCAGCGCCCCGATGCGGCGGGCGTAATCGTTCAGCACGCGGGTCAGAGCCGAACGGAACCCGGTCTCGTGCGTGCCGCCCTCGATCGTCGTCATACTGTTGGCGAAACTGATGACCGTTTCGTTGTAACTGTCGTTGTACTGGATCGCGACCTCGGCGGACGGGAGCGCCTTTCCGGTCGTCATATAGATAATGTCGGGGTGGATGCGCTCACAATGCTTCAGGGTGTTCAGGTAATCGACGTAACTCGCGATACCGCCCTCGTAATGCAGATCCTCCGTCCGCTCCATTTCGGGACGGGTATCCTCCAGGATGATCCGCACCCCGGCGTTCAGGAACGCCTGCTCGCGCATACGGTTGAGCAGCGTGTCGTAATCGAACTCCAGAACCTCGAAGATCTCGCCGTCGGGCTTGAAGGTGACGCTGACGCCGTGATCCTCGGTCTCCCCCTCGCAGGCGAAGGGACGGGCGACCTCCCCGCGGGCGAAGCGCTCGGAATACTTCTGTCCGTTGTGGCAGGAGACGACCTCCATCCATTCGGACAGGGCGTTCGCCACCGACGCGCCGACGCCGTGCAGACCCCCGGCGACCTTGTAGCCGCCGTCGCCGAACTTACCGCCGGCGTGCAGTTTCGTATAGACGACCTCGAGCGTGGGGAGCCCGGTCTGCGGGTTGATACCGCCCGGGATGCCGCGCCCGTTGTCCTTCACCGTGACCGAGCCGTCGGGATTCAGGGTGACGCGCACCGTGTCGCAGACGCCCGACTGTACCTCGTCGATCGCGTTGTCAACGATCTCGTAAACGAGATGGTGAAGCCCGCCCGCCGAGGTCGTGCCGATATACATACCGGGGCGCTTCCGGACCGCTTCCAGCCCTTCGAGCACCCGGATATTACCGTCCTCGTACTCTTTCGGTTCGAGATCGGCTTCCTCCGTTTCGAGTTCCTGTTCCTTCAATTCGTCGGTCATGGTCGTTTGTTTCCTTTCGATAATATACCGTTTGCTGTCGTTTGATTAATCGTCCGCTCCGCTCTCCAGCCGGGCGCGGAGCGCGGCGGTCGAGAGAAGCGAAAACAGGATGCGATAGTCCCCTTTGTTTTTGCCTGTCACGAGAAGTACGCTGCGCGGGATCTCTCCCCCCGTGCAGTCGGAGATCATCTTCTTCTTTTCGGCGTCGGACAGATACTTTCTCGAGATCGAGGCGACCGTCATCGAGTCGAAGTCGAAGAAGGCGATAAGATCCCGTATCCTGACGGTCACACCGTTCCCGATATGCAGATACATCAAGGTTTTATCCCTCCGTTCGGGGCTGCTCCGTAAAGATCCCGTTCTCCACGCCGATCATATTGACCGCGCGGGGATCGAAGCCCCCCGATTCGCAAGCCGTCAGAACGATCTGCCGGTCTCCCGTTTCGCGCAGCACGTAGCCGCGCCGCGTTTCGTCCAGTTCACTCATCACGTCGTCAAAGAGAAAAACAGGATATTCGCCCGTTTCGTCGCGGCAAACTTCGCCCTCCGCCAGTTTCAGCGCGAGGACCGCGGATCTCTGCTGCCCCTGCGAGCCGTAGGCGCGGGCGGATAAACCGTTGACCCGTATCTCCGCGTCGTCCCGGTGCGCCCCGAAAAGGGAACAGCCCGCCGCGATCTCGCGGTTCCGATTCTCCCGGAACAGTTTGAGATACGATCCCTTGATCTCCTCCGGGGTCTCCCCCTCCGCTTCGCTTTGGTAGGTGATCTGCAGGGTCTCGCGGCTGCCGGACAGATCTTTCAAAAGGTCTTTCGCGTGGGGCGCGAGTTTTTTCAGGTACGCGATCCTATACTCCGCGATCTTCGCGGCGGTATCAGATAGCCGGTCGGTCCAGCTCTCGAGTTCCTCAAGATCGTACCGGAGACCCTTCTGCATTTCTTTCAAAAGACAGTTTCTGTTCTCAAGGATCTTGTTGTACTCGTCGCAGAGTTTCAAATAGACGGGACGGCATTGGGCGATCGCGATATTGAGGAACGCCCGTCTCTCCTGCGGCGCCCCTTTGACGAGCGACAGATGTTCGGGGCAGAACAGGACCGCCCGAAAATTGCCGATCATCTCGGAGAGTTTTACGGGAGCGCCGTTCTTTTGCCGTTTGCGGGAGCCCTCCCAATACCGGTAGTCGAGCGTCTGTTCGCCGTTCTTGGTCTGAAAGGTGATCCCGATACGAAATCCCTTTTCTCCGAATCTGACCAGTTCTTCGTCGCTTGTCCCCCGATAACTTTTTCCCCTTGCGAAAAGGTAGACGCATTCGAGCGCGTTGGTCTTGCCCTGCGCGTTCTCACCAAAGAGAAGATTGACGCCGGGCACGAAGTTCAGGCGGGCGGACGCGATATTCCGGTAGTTTTCCGCCGTCAGGGTCAACAGGTTCATGTCGCCGCCCTCGTTCGGTCGTTTATTCTTCTTCCGCCGCCGGCTGTTCGTTCATCCGGACCGGCAGGATCATATAGAAGTAACGGAAACCGTCCTTCTCGTCCCATTCCTCCTCGACCGGCTCGACGGTGATGGACTGCGTCGGGCTCTTCAGCGTCATATAGATCCGTTTGCCCTCCGCCGCGCGGATGCTGTTGATGAGAAAACGGCAGTTGAAACCGATCGCGATATCTTCGCCCTCGTGATCGCACTCCATTTCGTCGTAGACGTAGCCGTTCACCGAGTTGGAGGAAAGACTGAAGGTTTTGCCCTTGATCTCGATCTTGACGTAGGATTTGCCGTTGCCCTGGATCTTTTCCTCCGCGACGAGATTGGCTCTTTCAAGCCCCTCCATCAGACGTTCCCGGTCGATTTTCACGAAGATATCCTGCGCCTTCGGAAGAATGCGCTGATAGTCCATATATTCGCTGTCGATCATACGGGTAAAGAAGACCATATCCTTCAGTTCCATGATCGCGTGTTTTCTCGACAGATAGATCTTCGCCTCCTCGTCCTTGTCGGGCAGGATGCGGATCATCTCGTTCAGGGCGTGACCCGGAATAATGAAAGAGAAGTGGGTCGAAGAGATCCGCCCGATATCCTGAATGTCGCTCTCAACGTGGCATTTGGAGAGCGTGTAGCCGTCGCAGGAGACGATATCCATCCGCTTGCCTTCCACGGTGAAATACGCGCCGCAGAGCATCTGCCGGCTGTCCTGTTCCGCGATCGAATGCAGGACCTTGCCGATCATACGTTTCAGTACGCCCGCCGACACAGAGAAACCGGTATCACCGGAAAGTTCGGGCAGATTCGGGAAATCGGTCCCGGGCAAAGACTGCAGTGAGAAGGAACTGGCGCCCGCGGAGATCATGGCTTTCCGGTCGTCTCCGATCTCCAGCGTGATCTCATCCTCTCCGAGCAGTTTGACGATCTGGAGAAGGCGCTGCGCGTTGATGATGCAGTTTCCTTCCTCAATAATGGAGATGGCTTCGACCGTCGTTCTCATACCTTTATTCATATCGTAGGAGGACAGGCGGACGGAGTTCTCCCCGATCGTCTCGATCAGAATGCCCTCGATCGGAGTGATGGTGTTCTTGCTGGAAACGGTACTCATCGTGGGGACGAGTCCCTCAAGCAGCGCGGGTTTCGAAAAAATAACCTTCATGGTCGTTCCTTTCCGCCGGTCGGAACCGGCCTTTGGTTTTGGTTTATCGGAAAAAATTTCGGGAAACGGAAGAAAAGAAAAGGATAAGGGATCTCAGTAGGAGTTGTAGTAGGGGTGGTTGAAACGGTGGATAAAACGGAAAGCGTTTACGGGACGGGCTGTCCGGTCCTTTTTTTCTGCACAGGGTGGATGTGGATTGCGGTTGAAAAAAACGGGAGAAAAGTGGATAAAAAAGTCGGAATCGGAAAAGGAAAAAGACGGGCGCTTATCCACGTTTTTCTCCACAGGGAATCAACGTGGAAATCACGGGGTTATCCACCGACGAAAGTGGAGAAAACGGACAAACCGTCAGTTCTTGATCTCCTCCATCATCCCGTTGACGAACGCGGCGAATTCGGGATCGGAAGCCATCGCGGAATCGACTTTACGAAACGCCGCAATAATGGTCGCGTGGTCTCTCTCGAATATTTCTCCGAGCGTGTTGAAACTGACGTCGGAGAGCTGCCGGATCATGTAGATACAGATGTGACGGGCGTTGACGAACTTCGCCGTTCTGTTTTTCGACCGGATATCCTCGACCGGGATATTCAGCCGTTTGGAGACCAGAGTGATGATCCGGTCCACCGTTACGTCGACCGGCTCGTTGCCGGAAAGGATGTCCGAGATCGCGCGCCGGCAAAGATCGGTCGTGATGGGAGATCCGGTAAGTAAACTGATCGCGGCGATCCGCTTGATGGACCCCTCGATCTGACGGATGTTGTTCTGCAGTTTGGTCGCCAGATATTCGACGACGTCGCCGGGGATCGAGATCTTCAGTTTCTCCGCCTTCTTGTTGATGATGGCGGTGCGAAGCTCGAAACTCGGCGGCTGGATATCCGCGAGCAGACCCCAGATGAAACGGGTGAGCAGACGGTCCTCCAGCGTTTTGATGTCTTTCGGCGGACGGTCGGAGGTCAGAATGATCTGTTTGCCGTTCTCGTAGAGCGCGGAGAAGGTATGGAAGAACTCCTCCTGGGTCGATTCCTTGCCGGCGATGAACTGCACGTCGTCGATCAGAAGCACGTCGGCGTTCCGATAATGCTGACGGAATTTATCGTCACAGCGAACAGAAGATGCGTTTTGCCGACGCCGCTCGGACCGTAGATGAACAGTGGATTGTAGGTCGAAACGTCCATCTCGTCCTTTTTGTCGGGGGAACCCGAGTAGAGAGCCACCGCGCGGCAGGCGGCGAGAGCGAATCGGTTGGATTCCCCCTCGATAAAGTTCTCAAACGTGTATTCGTCGACGATCGAAGAACTCTCGATCGCCTCCTCGGGGTTGATCTTTTCGGGCTCGGGATCGTCGGGCAAAACGGGTTTTTTCATGGTCGGCTCGGGACGGTCCTCGATCTCCGGGATGTGAAAACCGTCTCTGCCCTCGCGCGACTCGATGACGATCCGGACCTCAAACCCGACGACTTCTTTCAACGCGTCCTTGATCGCGCCGGCGTGACGCTTTTCGATCAGGTCCTGCTTGAAGTTGCTGTCGGTCGAAAAAACGGCGGCGTCCCCGTCGAGCGAGACCAGCTGCAAACTCTTGAACCAGAGATCGTAGATGGTGGGCGTGAACTTGCTTTTCAGTTGTTCGAGGACCGAAGATTCAATATCTTTCAGCGTATCCATCGGTTCGTCCTTTCCCTTCGGCAGACCTGCCGTCGTCTTCGCGCGTACTATTATTTATACTTATTTGAAAATGTTTATATTTCATTATACCATATACTTTTATTTTTTTCAACTATGTGGAAAACTTTTTTAAAAATATTTTTTCGCGTCGAAAAGCGGGTTGCAAAACCGAAAAAAGAATGCTATAATGGGCGTCGGAGGACGAAAGTATGAAGATCACTCTGGTTATTCCGCTCTATAACGAAGAATCGATCCTGAACGAGACCGTAAAAGCCGTTCGGGATTATATGGAGTTTACGTATCCCGACGATCACGAAGTAATTTTCGTCGACGACGGCTCGACCGACAGATCGAAAGAGATACTGGACGAGGTCTGCTCCGGCGCCGTCCGGTATATCTCCTATCAGCCCAACCGCGGCAAGGGGTACGCCGTAAGGCAGGGAATGCTCGAGGGGAAAGGCGACCTGATCGTGTTCACCGACTGCGATCTCGCCTACGGACTTGACGTCGTCTCCGAGACGGTCAGATTCTTCGACGAGCATCCGGAGTGCGACGCGGTGGTGGGATCGAGAGTAAAACACCCCGAGGGATACGCGGGATATAACTTCTTCCGCAAACTCGTCTCCAAAACTTATCTTCGACTGCTCCGGTTCTGGGGCGGACTGTCGCTCTCGGATTCGCAGACCGGGATCAAAGGGTTCCGTCACGACGCGGCGAAGAAGATCTTTGCCCTCTGCGAGGTCGACCGTTTCGCCTTCGATTACGAGGCGATCAAGATCGGACAAAAGTGCGGGTATAAGTTCGGAGAATTGCCCGTGAAGATCGTGAATAACCGCCCGTCCACCATCCGTTTCTTCCGCGATACCCGCCGCATGCTCCGCGACGTCGGCAGGGCGAAGAAACGAATCAAAAAGCTCAAAATCACCGAAGAATAAATGTTTTTTCCAACCACCCCCCAACAGTGATTACGAGAGTTTTTCCCTCTTTCTTGGAAGAAAGAGGGGCAAAGAACTTCATAGAAATATGAAGTTGGCGAAACTCGTACCTCGTTTCGCGGTTTCAAAAACGCAGCAAATAAAGAAGACGCTACCTATAAAAAACAACGACCGTGCCGGATGAACGACACGGTCATTTTTTACTGTTTAGAATAAGTGACCAAAAGCAGATCAAACAGCGAAAGAGCCGGCTATAGAACCGCAAAACGGCGGCTGTCCTGCGGGTGGCGCCGTTTTGCAAACTTCATTATCATTCCCATAATGAAGTTCTTTGCTCCACTTTCTTCTAAGAAAGTGGAAGAACTCCATCCTGTTCCGGCGTCCGTTGCAGACGGACCGAAGCGTTACTTGCCTTCCTCGGTCAAAATCGGTTTGGTCAGGATTCCTTCTTTAGAGAGCCGATAGGAGTCGGTCCACTTATCGTCGCCGCTTCTCCAGGCGGAGGGGGTGACGACGTGCTTTTCGTCGGCGTTATGCAAAGGACCGAATCCGTTCTGGCGCGAGACGTAGAGCGAGAGCGTGAGGGTATGTTCTCCGGCGGCGGGAGCCCCGAGCGGGAGCCGATAGGGGGAATAGACGATCCTGCCGACGTCGTTCCCGTCGAGTTTCACCGTGACCAGCGCCCCGCGGTAGTGGGGAACGGAGAGGACGAGCTCCCCGCCGTTTGACGCAAACGGGATCTCGTAGCGGAACACGCCCGAGAAGAACGGGAACCCGATCCGCGTGATATCGTCGAACCCGACCCGCTCCGGCGCCTCGGTCAGTTTCGCCGTTTGTCCGTTCACCGCAACGCCGAAGTCCCCGAGGAGATAGATCCGCTCAAGAGAGACCCGCTTCGCGTAGGGAAGCGTGATCAAGAGCGTATTGACTCCGCGTTTCACTCCGGGCAGAGCGACGCATTGAATGCACCGGTCCACGTAAAACCCCTCCGGATTCCGGTCGATCGGGGCACCGTTCCACTCGATCGTCGCGACGTCCGCGTCCTCCAGCGCCAGTTTGACGGCGGGGAGTTCGACGTCCGACAGGACCGTATAGCGGAGCGTCACGATATGCGTCGGGATCTCCGGCGGCAGCACCCACGGCTGCGCCGACGAGCCCAGCGAATCCCAGCGGTCGCCCTTCAGCCAGCCCAGTTCCCGGCGGAGCAGCGTGTCGATCCGGAGGATCTCGGTCTTCGGTCGGAACTCTCCCCGGTCAAGGGCGTATTCCGCGTAGTCGAGCAAAAGCGCGTTCGGCTCCGACGTCTCGTACGGGACGAGGTCGGGGAGAGAGAGGACGGCGGGCTTGGTTGCCTGTGGGGAAGCGGGCAAAAGATCCGCGTCGGTCGCTTTTGCGGGGGTCAATTTGACCAAAAGACTGTCGTGGTCGTAGAAGCGGCGGGTAAAGACCGTTTTGTTGCCGTTGATCGTATAGGGGAGCGGGGAGATCCCGCCGGTCAGGGTGTCGTAGAGGGTCGGGCGGAAGTTCCCCTTGACCGTCACGGTCACGTCGGTAAACGAGGCGACGTCCTTGTTGTAGGGATCTCTGCCCTGCGAGAGGAACAGCCAGCGGTCGCAGCCGTCCTGACGGTATTGGGAGATCAGCCGATCCGAGAGCGATCCGGAGGCGTCGCGGAGTTCGATCTCGCGCACCGATTCAAGCGCTGCGAGAAGGTCGCTGCGTTCGAAGGGGAGGATCTCGGAAGATCCCCATAGCTTCTTACCGCGTTCGGAGGGGAGGGCGTTCTCGTAGAGGGGCGCTTCGCCCAAAAAGAGCAGGCGGCCGCCCCGCTTTTGAAAGGTTTCGAGGCGTTCCAGCGTTGTCGAACGCAGGGTCTCGCAGCCCGGAACGATCACGACGTCGTAGCGCATTTCCCCGACGGGGAGCGGGGCGTCGGACGAGGGGCATAGCGAGGGCAGAAGAGATTCCGAAATGAAATCGAAGTCGATCGCGCCGAACAGCAGCCATTCGGTGAGCGACGAGAATCGTTTTTCGAGTTTGTCGCGGATCGCCGCCGTCTGTTCGGCGGGTCCCCAATGGAGCCAGTAACTCTCGACGGGGTGGATCACGGCGACCCGGACGATCGGTTTTCCGCGGGTGAGGGCGGTCGCGACCCGGGCGAAGTGGTCCTCGACGTAACGGTACTCGGTATACCAGGGGGACTGATAGTTGATCGACGCGGGATAGTCGCGCTTGGCTTCGCCCTTCATCGAGACCCAGGCGAGGTGCGGGACGCGGACGGTCACGCCGAGCGCCGCCTGCCAGTCTCCGTGGAGTTTGTGCCCGCGAAAATCGTAATCCCAGCCGGTCACGCCGTACAGTTCGCTTACCATCCCTTCGCGCCCGTACTGATGCACCGCGGACTGCGCCTGCTTCGCCGTCGTGAACTCGTGGCGGTCGCGCAGCATATCGATCCCGGGCAGCCCGAAGGAACGGTAGGAGCGCATCGCCTCGCCGAGCGAGCAGGTCTGGCTCTTGAGACTCGGTTCGTTCATCATGTGTCCGGTCAGTTCCAGCCCGTTGTTTTTGCACCACGTTCCGATCTGATCGGCAAACGCGGACGAGAAGCGCTCTGCGACGTGGTCGTGGTAGAGGTAGCGGATCCGGGAGACCCCGTTCGGCTTTTCCCAGATCAGTTCCGGCAGATGATCGAGCAGAGACACGCCGTAGGCGGCGAAAAAGGTGTCTTCGAGATCGTCCGAGAAGGGAAGGGTCACGTCGCGGTCGCTTTCCGCGAAGGGCAGTACGTTCTTGCGGGTGAACTGCGGCTCGTCGGTGAAGATCGCGGGAACGGTGTTGCCGAAGGACTTTGCCAGCCGGCGGCGGTAGCTCTCGTGCGTCACCTCGATAAACCGGGCGACCGCCGCGGGATCCAGGGTGTTCAGGTAGGTCTGGTTATTGAACCAGGGATTCTCAAGCGGCGTTTCGAGATAGGCGTAGCGGAGCAATTCGTCCGGCTCTCCCGTTTCGTTATCGGCAAGCCGGCGGTAGGCGGCAAGTTCGCCCTTTTCGTTCAGCCGGACGGCGTAGCGGGCGAGCAGTTTGCCGTTGCCTGCCCTTGCCGCCGCGGCGCTCGAATCGGAGAGACCCTCCCCGCCCTCGTTCTCTTGGTAGGGGGTTTTCGTGAAAAGCAGGGTGCGTTGACGGTAACGCACGTCTTTGGTGACGATGCCGCCCGCCGCGCCGGAGGGCCAGCGGTCCTCGTCGTAGAGCCAGGCGAGCATCCCCTCGCGCTCGGACTTATCGACGCACGCCGCGATCAGATCGAAGAACTCGTCGGACAGGTACGGCGTGTCGAGCCCGGTGCGGACGTGCATGTGCGCGCCGCCGAAGCCCATCTCTTTCATCACGTCGATCTGCCGGAGCAACTCGTCCTTTTCGAGGTGGCAGTTCCACGCCCAGAAGGGGGTGCCGCGGTATTCGGCGGTCGGGTCTTTGAACAGTTCGGGCGAGAGCGTTTTCTCCCGATTCTTTTTATAGAGCATCTTTTTACCTCACGTCAGGTCATTCACCGAACTCGACGCGTTTCACCGCAAGGGCCTTTCCGGTCGATTCGTCGATATCGAAGATCGCGCCCTGTGCGCGGAAGGGTCCCTCCGCCTCGGAGTAGGAGTAGCGGAGCCGGGTCTTTTGCCGGGCGGTCATCACCTCGGTCTTGACGCCGAGGACGCCGCCGGTACGTCCGCAGAATCCGACGTCCGAGATATAGCCCGTCCCGTTCGGGAGGACGGTCTCGTCGGCGGTCGGGACGTGGGTGTGGGTCCCGTAGATCGCGGAGATCTTACCGTCGAGACGGAAGGATGCGGCGATCTTTTCGCCCGTCGCCTCGGCGTGCAGGTCGAGCACCGACAGGTCGTATCTCCCCGCTTCGCGTTCAAGCACCCGTTCGATATACGGCACCGGGTCGGGCGTCCCCGCCTCCATGAACAGGCAGCCGAGCGCCGAGAAAACGAGGATCCGCCGGTCGCGCGCGGGCAGGATGGTATAGCCCGCGCCGGGAACGCCGTCTGCAAGATTGATCGGGCGCAACACCCGGTCGGACGAGTCGAGCATGGAATAGATCGATTTCGCCGCCATGGTGTGGTTGCCGCCCGTGATGCAGTCGGCGCCCCCGTCGAGCAGGAGCGCGGCGTCCTTCGACCCGATCCCCGACAAAAATCCGGCGTTCTCGCCGTTCACGACGGTAAAATCGATCCGGTTCTCGCGCCGGAAAGCCCAGAGCCGCCGGCAAAGAAACGCGACCGTCGACGGAGACAGTACGTCGCCGAGCACCAATACACGAAGCATAGTTACCTCCAAAGAATTCAAAAAGGGAAATCGGGGCAAACGGATTCGGATGCAGAATCCCCGCTCTCGCTCCGAAGCTGTATATCATACTGCGAGAGGGCGAGAACGGGGATAGAAAAGCGCTTGAATGAAATCGGAAAGATCCAAAGGATTTTCTCCTTTGAAAAAGGGGAGAGCGTTACCGCGCTGCTTTTTTCAAATCACGTCCGCGCTTTTCGATCTGCGCCGAATGCGGAAGCCCGGAATTATTTCGCGTAGTCCGTGTAGCGGCTCTCGCGAATGACGTTGACCTTGATCTGCCCGGGATATTCGAGTTCGCCCTCGATCTTCTTGGCGATATCGTGGGCGAGCAGTTTCATCTCGTCGTCGCCGATCATCTCGGGCTTGACGATCACGCGGACTTCGCGCCCCGCCTGAATGGCGAAGGACTTGTCGACGCCGTTGAATTCGGACGAGATCTCCTCGAGTTTCTGCAGCCGCTTGATGTAGTTTTCGACGTTCTCGCGCCGTGCGCCCGGACGAGCCGCCGAAATGGCGTCCGCCGCCTGCACGAGCAGGGCGACGATCGATTTCGCCTCCACGTCGCCGTGGTGCGCCTCGATCGCGTGGATGACGTCCTTGCTCTCGTGGTATTTCTTCGCGACGTCCACGCCGAGCTGTACGTGCGAGCCCTCGATCTCGGCGGTCAGCGCCTTACCGATATCGTGGAGGAGCCCCGCCCGTTTCGCCAGGGTGGAGTCGACGCCGAGTTCGTCCGCCATGATGCCCGAGAGCAGCGAGACCTCGATCGAGTGGCGCAGGACGTTCTGACCGTAACTCGTCCGGTATTTCAGCCGACCGAGCAGTTTGACCAGTTCGGGATTCAGCCCGTGGACGCCGGTCTCGAAGACGGCTTTTTCGCCCGCCTGCTTGATCGACTGTTCGACGTCGCGTTGCGCCTTTTCCACCATTTCTTCAATACGCGCGGGGTGGATCCGCCCGTCTGCGATCAGTTTCTCGAGCGCGAGCCGTGCAATCTCGCGCCGGACGGGATCAAACCCGGAGATCGTGATGACTTCGGGGGTGTCGTCGATAATGAGTTCCACGCCGGTCAGGGTCTCGATGGTGCGGATGTTCCGACCCTCGCGGCCGATGATCCGTCCCTTCATATCCTCGTTCGGCAGGGAGACGACCGAGATGGCGACCTCGCTGACGTGGTCGGCGGCGCACCGCTGGATCGCGAGCGAGAGGATATCCTTCGCCTTCGCGTCGGCTTCCTCGCGGAACTGCGCCTCGTATTCGGAGAGCTTCAGCGCGGTCTCGTGCTGGAGTTCGCCCGAGAGTTTGTCGAGCAGCTCGCGCTTGGCTTCGTCGCTCGTCATGCCGGAGATCTTCTCCAGTTTGGCGGTCTCGGTCTCTTTGAGCGCGGAGATCTCGGCGATCTTGTCTTCGGCTTCTTTGTATTTCTGCTGAAGGGCGACCTCCTTTTTCTCCATTCTTTCAAGTTTGCCGTCCAGATTCTCCTCTTTCTGGGCGAGCCGGTGTTCCTGGCGGGAGATCTCGCGTCTGCGTTCCTTGATCTCGTTGTCCGCGTCGTTCTTTAAGCGGATGGTTTCTTCCTTCGCTTCGAGCAGGGATTCCTTCTTTCTCGTTTCGGCGGTGCGGATCGCGTCCTCGAGGATCTGTTTCGCTTCTGCTTGCGCGGAAGCGAGCTTCGCTTTTCCGCCGGTTTTGAGGAACAGGTAGGTGGCGAGCCCGCCGACTGCGAGCGCGGCGACCGCCACGATGATGTACCAGAACATTTCGTTTCCTTTCTTATTCGTATTTCGCGGGGGCGCGGCAGTTCGTCTCCCGTTCGGATATCAACGGGGACGCGCCGCATAGGTTCGGTATCCGTCGCATCCGGGGAAACGGTCTTTGCTCTATGTCCCGGGGCGAGGGTGGATACCGGTAGCTTTGAGATGCGCCCGACTGCTCGGGCAGGGGAGTCCGTTCGCCCGTTACACGTCGGACGAATGAATTTTCCCAGCAAATATTATACTATATATTATTATCAAAGTCAAGCGTAAAAAGAACGAAAAAAGAACGAATTTTCGCCCGCAGGCATATCGCGTGCGAAGCACATATCGCGCGCCGAAGGCGCCAAGTCGTCGATATATCTCGCTGCGCTCGATTCGATATACGCTCGCAAGCTCGCGTTCGATATGTTCGCTGCGCGAACGAGAGAGGGGCGAACGAGAGGGGCGCGTTAGCACTCTCCGCATGGAATTAACAATTTGTTCACAAAAATCAAGCCCCGAGCCCTTGACAAAAGCGGTTTTCGGTGGTATCTTATATCATGAAATTAGCACTCGACTGCATTGAGTGCTAAACCGCCGGACCGAAAAGCCGGAAAGAAACGGGAGGAGGAGCCATGACGGAACTGATGGGGCGGGATGAAGAAGTCCTGCTTTCGGACAGAAAAAAGAAGATCCTGAAAGCGATCATCGACGCGCATATCGCGTACGGCGAGCCGGTCGGATCGAAGTATCTGGCGCAGGACGCCGGGCTGAACTGCTCCTCCGCGACCATTCGGAACGAGATGGCGGAACTGGAGGCGCTGGGGCTGCTCGAACAGCCGCACACCTCGGCGGGGCGGGTCCCGTCGGAACTCGGCTACCGCTATTACGTCAACTCGCTGCTCCGGCGCTACCGGATGACGACCGACGAGATCGAACAGATCAACCGGACCCTAAAGCAGAAGGTCAGCGAGATGGACGGGATCCTGGCGGAGGCGTCGCGGCTGGCGTCGCGGATCACCAACTACACCGGATTCTCGGTCAAACCGCGTTCCGCGGGGAGACGGGTCGAGAAGTTCGACGGGATCTACCGCGACCAAAAGAACTTCGTTCTGGTGATGATGCTCGACGACGGGGGCGTCAAGGCGCGGAACCTGCGGCTCTCCTTCTCCCTCGGGGAAGAGGAGGCGTCGCGGCTGGTCGAGGCGCTGAACGACCTGATCGCCGGCGCGACGGTCGAGGAGATCACGCTGCCCCGGATCCGCGAACTGGAAAGCCGGATGGGGAGCGTCTCGCCGGTGGTGCATCCGATCGTTTCGCTGATCTACGACGCGCTGACCGAGGACGTCGGCGGCGACCTTCAGGTGGAGGGCGTCAACCGGCTGCTCCAATACCCCGAGTATTCCGACGTGTCCGAGCTGCGCTCGGTGATGGACCTGCTCGAGACTAAGGAGCCGCTGCTCGACGTCATCAGCACCGGGCGCGACAGCCGGGACGTGACCGTCTACATCGGAAGCGAGAACAACGTCAAGGTGATGTCGAACTCCACCCTGGTCTTTAAAACCGTCCGCCGCGACGGACGGGTGGTCGGAGCGATCGGCGTCATAGGACCGCGCCGGATGGACTACGCGAAGGTTATCTCCACCATCGACGAACTGGCGGCGGGGATCGACCATCTCCTGAAGGACGACGAAGACACCGACAACGGAAGTTAGACCTCGAAAGGAAGGATCACGCATGGAAGAGAAGAAAACCCCCGTCGACGAAACGGTAAAAGAGGACCCTGCGGTCAAAACCGAGACGACCCCGGAGGCGGCCGCGGAGGAAAAGAAGCTCGGCTCCGGCGAGGGGGAAGAGAAGAAGCACAAGGAGACCAAACGCGAGCTCGCCGCCCTCCGCGAGAAGGTGAGCGAGATCGAAAAGACCCTTTCCGAAGAAAAGGAAAAGTATCTCAGGATGCTCGCGGAGTACGACAATTTCCGGAAACGCTCGCAGAAGGAACGCGAAGGGATCTACACCGACGCGGTGTCCGACGTGGTGGGGCAGATCCTGCCGATCGCGGACAATCTCGAGCGCGCCGGGATGTATTCGGACGGCGAGAAGGTAGCGGAGGGGCTCCGGCTGACGATGAACGCCCTGAACGAGTGTCTATCCAAACTCGGCGTGACGGCGTTCGGCGTCCCCGGCGACAAGTTCGACCCCAACCTCCACAACGCGATCATGCACGAGGAGGACGAAAGCAAGGGAGACGGGGAGATCGTCGAGGTCTTCCAGCCCGGGTACAAACGCGGCGACAAGATCATCCGCTACGCGATGGTCAAAGTGGCGAACTGAAACAAGCAAATTCAATCCGTAAACAATTCACGAAGATATATTGGAGGTAAACAATCATGGCAAAAATCATCGGTATCGATCTCGGTACGACCAACTCCTGCGTGGCGGTGTACGAGGGCGGCGAGCCCACCGTCATTCCCAATCCCGAAGGCAACCGCACCACCCCGTCGGTGGTCGCGTTCTCGAAGACCGGCGAGCGTATGGTCGGTCAGGTCGCGAAACGGCAAGCCATCACCAACCCCGACCGTACCGTGATGTCGATCAAGCGGAAGATGGGATCCGACGCGAAGGTCGAGATCGACGGCAAAAAGTATTCGCCGCAGGAGATCTCCGCGATGATCCTTCAGAAGATGAAGGCGGACGCCGAGGCGTATCTCGGGTGCGAGGTCAAGCAGGCGGTCATCACCGTCCCCGCGTACTTCTCGGACGCGCAGCGCCAGGCGACCAAGGACGCCGGCAAGATCGCGGGGCTGGACGTATTGCGTATCATCAACGAGCCGACGGCGGCGGCGCTCGCCTACGGTCTTGACAAGGAAGGCGAACAGAAGATCCTGATCTTCGACCTCGGCGGCGGTACGTTCGACGTCTCGCTGCTCGAGATCTCGGACGGCGTGTTCGAAGTTCTGGCGACCGCCGGCAACAACCGGCTGGGCGGCGACGACTTCGACGAGAAGGTCATCAACTGGATGGCGGACACCTTCGCCGCAGAGAACGGCGGCATCGACCTCCGCAAAGACAAGATGGCGCTCCAGCGGCTGAAAGAGGCGGCGGAGAAGGCGAAGATCGAACTTTCCGGCATGATGCAGAGCAACATCTCGCTGCCCTTCATCACGGCGGACGCCACCGGTCCGAAGCACTTTGAAGCGACCCTCACCCGCGCGAAGTTCGACGAACTGACCCGCGATCTGGTCGAGGCGACCCTCGCCCCGATGAAGCAGGTCATCAAGGACGCCGGGATCAGCGTGTCGGATATCTCGAAGGTACTGCTGGTCGGCGGATCGACCCGTATCCCCGCCGTGCAGGAAGAGGTCAAGAAGTTCACCGGCAAGGATCCCTTCAAGGGGATCAACCCCGACGAATGCGTCGCGATCGGCGCGGCGATCCAGGGCGGCGTTCTCGGCGGAGACGTCAAGGACGTTCTGCTGCTCGACGTGACCCCGCTGTCGCTGGGTATCGAGACCCTCGGCGGCGTGTTCAACCGCATCATCGACCGCAACACGACCATCCCGGTCAAGAAGAGCCAGATCTACTCCACCGCCGCCGACAACCAGACGTCGGTTGAGATCCACGTCCTGCAGGGCGAGCGCGAGATGGCGTCGGGCAACACGACCCTCGGCCGCTTCAACCTCGACGGGATCGCTCCCGCGCCGCGCGGCGTGCCGCAGATCGAAGTCACCTTCGATATCGACGCGAACGGCATCGTGAACGTCACGGCGCTCGACAAGGGCACCGGCAAGGAACAGCACATCACGATCAAGAGTTCGACCAATATGTCGAAAGAGGATATCGAAAAGGCGGTCAAGGAAGCCGAAAAGTACGCCGAAGAGGACAAGAAGAACAAGGAGGCGGTCGAGGTCAAGAACCGCGCCGAGTCCATGATCTTCCAGATCGAGAAGTCGATCTCCGAGGCGGGCGACAAGTTCTCGGACGACGACAAGGCGCCGGTCAATCAGGCGATCGAGAAACTGAAAGAGACCCTGAAGAACGGCTCGACCGACGAGATCAAAGCCGACACCGAGGCGCTTGAAAAGGCGTTCTACCCGCTCGCCGAGAAACTTTACGCGCAGGCGAACCCGCAGGGCGGCAACCCCGGCGGCGCGACCGAGGACGGTCAGGGCAACGTGTACGGCGCGGACTTCGAAGACAAGACCGACAAGAACTGACCCGATCCGATCCGGGGGAGAGATCCGGTCTCTTCCCCGGACGAACCTTTTTTGAAACCGATAAGAGAGGGACCCCGAAATGCTTTTCTTCTACGTTCGCCACGGAGATCCGACCTACCACCCCGACGCCCTTACCCCGATCGGGGAAAGACAGGCGGAGGCGGTCGGGCGCCGACTTGCCCGTTTCGGGCTGGATAAGATTTTCTCCTCGCCCGCGAACCGGGCGAAGGAGACCGCGCGCCCCGCGGCGGAACTGACGCGGAAAGAGATCGTGACGCTCGATTGGTGCGAGGAAGGTCACGCCTGGGGCGAGATGACACTCGAAAACGAGGAAGGCAAACGGAAATGGTGCTATCAGATCCCGTCTCTCTTGCGGGCGTTCAGTTCGCCCGAGGTGCTTTCGCTCGGGGACAAGTGGTACGAGGCGCCCTGCCTTCCCCCGAACCGCTTCCAAAAAGGCGTGGAGCGGGTGGGGCGCGAGACCGACGCGTTTCTGCTCTCGCTCGGCTACCGGCACGACCGGGAGAACCGGTGCTATATCGCCGAGCACCCGACCGACGAGCGCGTCGCGCTGTTCGCGCACCAGGGTTTCGGGATGCTGTTCTTCTCGTCGCTGCTCGATATCCCGTATCCTCTGGTCGCGTCTCGATTTGATCAGACCTGTACCGGCATGACCGTGATCGAGTTCAAAGATCACGACGGGATCGTGATCCCGCGGATGCTCGAACTGTCCTGCGACGCGCACCTGTACGCCGCGGATCTGCCGACCGAATACAACCGGAACATTCGATTCTGACGCCGTTCGCCCCGAAACCGAAATCAAACGCAGAGAGGAAACCGAAATGCTTCTGTTTTACGTTCGCCACGGCGATCCGACCTATCACCCCGACGCATTGACGCCCACCGGCGAGCGGCAGGCGGAGGCGATCGGGCGCCGACTTGCCCGCTTCGGGCTGGATAAGATCTTCGCCTCGTCCGCGAACCGGGCGCAGCAGACCGCGAAGCCCGCGGCGGAATTGACGCGGAAAGAGGTCGTGACGCTCGATTGGTGTAAGGAAGGGTACTGTTGGGACGAAATGGCGCTTGACGACGGGAACGGGAAGAACTGGTGTTTCTGGATCCCGGAACTGCGGCGCAAGTTCAGTTCGCCCGAGGTGCTTTCGCTCGGGGACAAGTGGTACGAGGCGCCCTGCCTTCCCCCAAACCGATTCGGAGAGGGGCTTGAACGGGTGGGGCGGGAGACCGACGCGTTCCTGCTTTCGCTCGGCTATCGGCACGACCGGGAAAACCGGTGCTACGTAGCCGAACATCCGAACGACGAGCGGGTCGCCCTGTTCGCGCATCTCGGATTCGGGATGTCTTTCCTCTCGGTTTTGCTCGATATCCCGTATCCCTTGCTCGCACCGCGGATCGAACACGGCTATACCGGAATGGACGTGATCGAGTTCAAAGATCACGACGGGATCGTGATCCCGCGGATGCTCGAACTGTCCTGCGACGCGCATCTGTACGCCGCGGACCTTCCCACCGACTACAACAGGGGGATCCGTTTCTGATCCCGTTTGATAAAAGGAAAACGCAAGATGGCTGAAACGAAAAGAGACTATTACGAGGTACTGGGCGTCGATAAGGGCGCCGACGACGCCGCGATCAAGAGCGCGTACCGCAAGCTGGCGAAGCAGTACCATCCCGACCTCCACCCCGGCGACAAGGAGGCGGAGGCGAAGTTCAAAGAAGTGAACGAGGCGTACTCGATCCTGTCGGACGCCGAGAAACGCGCCGCCTACGACCGCTACGGTCACGCCGCGTTCGACCCCTCGATGGGCGGCGGCGGCGGAGCCGGAGGCGGATTCGGCGGGTTCGGCGGATTCGGCGGCTTTGATATGGGGGACATTTTCTCGTCGTTCTTCGGCGGGGGCGGCGGGAGCCGCGGGAACGCCCGCATGGACGGAGAAGACGTGGCGATCCGGGTCTATCTGTCGTTTGACGAGGCGTTTGCCGGCGTGAAGCGCGACGTGAAGTTCGACCGGATCGAAAAGTGTGAGGATTGCGGCGGAACGGGCGCCGAAAAGGGCAGCAAGATCGAGACCTGTTCGGTGTGTCACGGGCGCGGGAGAGTGACCACGCAGCGCCAGACCCTGCTCGGGATGATGCAGTCCGAACAGACCTGTCAGGCGTGCCGCGGCACCGGCAAAACCATCAAGAATCCCTGCAAAAACTGCCGCGGGAGCGGGTACGTAAAACTGACCAAGACGCTCGAGGTCACGATCCCCGCCGGGATCGACGACGGGCAGCGGATCGTTCTGCGCGGGCAGGGCAACGCCGGACGCAACGGAGGGATGGCGGGCGACCTTCTGATCGAGGTGCGCGTGCGGCCTCACGAACTGTTCGAAAGAAGAGGGAGCAACCTCTACTGCGAGATCCCGATCGCCTTTACCGACGCCGCGCTCGGAGCCGAGATCGAGGTGCCGACCATGACCGGCAAGACCAAGTTCCAGATCCCCGAGGGAACGCAGTCGGGCGCCGAGTTCACGATCAAGGGGCAGGGGATGCCGTCGGTGTCCTCGAAGCGCAAGGGGGATCTGATCTTCTCGGTCGCCGTCGAGGTGCCGAAAGGATTGTCCTCGCAGCAGAAAAAGATCCTTGCCGAGTTCGCCAAGTCCTGCGGCGACGGGAACAACCAGAAAAAGAGCAGCTTCTTCAAGAAGTTTCTGAAGAAGTGAAAGACGCGGGCGCCCCGTCGGGGGCGCCCGCTCGATATACGGCGCGGCGAAGGTTTCGCCGCGCCGCGTGATAATAGACCAAAAGCAAAGCGACCGATCAAAGTCACGGCTATAGAACCGCAAAACGCCGAGAGTCGAAAGGGCTCGGCGTTTTGCTCTTTAATACTTCATTATTAAAGTTCTTTGCCCCGCTTTCTTACAAGAAAGCGGGAAAAACGTCTCCATCGTCCCCCTCGCGACTCAATCCTTTTTCTTCTTACACTCATACGGACAACCGCCGCAGCCGCAGGAGCAGGAGCCGCCTTTCTTTCTTCTGCGGATCGTGAAAAAGACGGCGAGGGCGACGGCGAGAACGAGGACGGCGGCGACGATCACGGTGGCGAGATTCTCTTGCAGCCACGGCATAATTTACAACACCCCCCCGAAAAGAAGGACGATCAGCCGGACGATCCCCGCGACGATCCACGCGACGGCGCATTGGAGAAAAACGACCCGCGTCGCCCAGCGCACCCCGAGTTCCCGCCGGATCGAGGCGATCGCGGCGACGCAGGGGGTATAGAGCAGGCAGAAGACCAGGAACGGGAGCGCGGCGAGCGGGGAAAGCAGGGTGGCGACCGACGCTGTTCCGAGGAGGACCGTGACCGAGGAGACCACGCTCTCTTTGGCGATGAACCCGGTGATCAGGGCGACCGCGATCTGCCACGACCCGAAGCCGAGCGGGGCGAAGATCGGCGCGATGAATCCGGCGACCCGGGCGAGGATGCTGTCGGCGTTCGCGCCCTCCGCCGCGAGGTAGTTCAGCCGCGGATCAAAGCTCTGCAGGAACCAGATCACGAGGGTCGCGAGGAAGATCACGGTAAAGGCGCGGCGCAGGAAATCGCTCGCTTTTTCCCACAGGAGAAGCCCGACGTTCTTTAAGCCCGGCAGCCGGTAGTTCGGCAGTTCCATCACGAAGGGGACCGCCTCGCCGCGGAAGAGCAGCCGCCGGAACAGGAGCGCCATCAGGATCCCGACGAGGATCCCGCCGAAATAGAGCCCCGCCATCACGAGCGCCGCCCACCGTCCGAAGAAAGCCGCGGAGAAGAAGGCGTAGATCGGCAGTTTCGCGGAGCAGCTCATATAGGGGGTCAGAAGGACGGTCATCTTGCGGTCTCTTTCCGAGGGGAGCGTCCGGCTCGCCATCACGCCCGGCACGGTGCAGCCGAACCCGATCAGCATCGGCACGATGCTTCTGCCGGAAAGACCGATCTTGCGGAACAGTTTGTCCGCGACGAACGCGACCCGCGCCATATAGCCGGTGTCCTCGAGCAGCGAAAGGAAGAAGAACAGCGTCACGATGGTCGGCAAAAACGACAGTACCGAGCCGACGCCGCCGAAGATCCCGTCCACGATCAGCGACCGCAGCGCTTGATTGACGTTCGCCGCGGAAAGCCCCCGCGAAACCGCGCCGCCGAGGGCGTCGATCCCGAGCGAGAGCGCGTCGGAGAGCAGTTTCCCGACCACGTTGAAGGTGAGGAAGAAGACCAGCCCCATAATGAGGATGAAGATCGGGAAAGCGGTGAAGCGCCCGGTCAGGATCCGGTCGATCTTTTCGCTCCGGCGGCGCTCGGGGCTCTCTTTGGTCCGCACGACGGTCTCGCGGCAGACCCGGCGGATGAAGGCGAAGCGCATATCCGCGATGGCGGCGGCGCGGTCCAGCCCGCGCTCGGTCTCCATCTGTTTGACCATATGTTCAAGCAGTTCCTGCTCGTTCTTGTCGAGTTCGAGGGCTTTCAGGACTTCCTTGTCCCCCTCCGCCAGTTTCGCGGCGGCAAAGCGGACCGGGATCCCCGCGGCGCGGGCGTGGTCCTCGGTCAGGTGCATGATCCCGTGCAGGCAGCGGTGGACCGGGGCGCCCTCTCCCTCCGGGTCGCAGAAGTCCTGCCGTCCCGGGCGCTCCCGGTACTTCGCGATGTGGACGGCGTGGTCGATCAGCTCCCGGATGCCCTCTCCCTTGGACGCCGAGATGGGCACGACCGGGATCCCGAGCGTTTCCTCCAGCCGGTTGACGTCGATCGAGCCGCCGCCCGCCCGCACCTCGTCCATCATATTCAGGGCGAGCACGGTCGGGACCTCGAGTTCGAGCAGCTGCATGGTCAGATACAGGTTGCGCTCGATATTGGTCGCGTCGACGATGTTGATGATGCAATGCGGCTTTTCGTTCAGGATATGCGCGCGGGACACCAACTCCTCCGAGGAATAGGGGGAGAGCGAGTAGATGCCCGGCAGGTCGGTCACCAGCGTATTTTTGTATCCCCGGATAGGTCCGGACTTCTTGTCGACCGTCACGCCCGGGAAGTTACCGACGTGCTGATTCGAGCCGGTCAGCTGGTTGAAGAGCGTGGTCTTCCCGCAGTTCTGGTTGCCCGCGAGGGCGAAGGTCAGGGTCGTTCCGGCGGGCAGGGGATCCTCGTCGGCTTTGACGTGATAGTTCTTGCCGCTCTCGCCGAGCCCGGGGTGAGCGGCGGGTTTCCTGGGGGGTTCTTCGCTGTTTTGGGCGGGCTCGTCGGTTTCTTCGACAATTTTGATCTTTGCGGCGTCGTCGAGCCGCAGGGTCAACTCGTAACTGTGGACGCGGATCTCGACGGGGTCGCCGAGCGGCGCGTGCTTGACCATCGTGACGGTGACGCCCGGCACGATGCCCATGTCCAGCAGGTGCTGGCGGAGCGCTCCCGTCCCGCCGACCCCGACGACCGAAGCGGATTTTCCGATCGGCAGATCCTTGAGTGTCATATCCTTTTTCCCCCTCCCCGACTCGTCGGGGAGGGCGCCCCCTCTTTTGATACGTCTATTATACTTTTCCGCGCGCGTTTTGTCAATCGGAGGCGGACGTTTTTTGAAACCTTCCTCCCTTCCCCGAAACGGCGGGGAAGGGAGGGCGGAAAAAGTGCGAAAAAGGTTTGACAATCTTCTCTAACTGATGTATAATGTAAATTAAGATAGTGTATCTATCGCCGGGAGTACGACCGTTCGATCATCTCTTCCAACTGAAAAGGAGAGCAAGCCATGTTCAGAAGCAACGAAGCCCTGCAAGCCAAAACCGGACTCGGTTTCCGGGCGGCGGAGGAACGCGCCCACGTTCATTTTCTCGGGGGGCAGCCCGACGCCGAACTGTCCGCCGCGCTTTCTCCCGCGGAGCTTGACGCGCTGCTCGACGAGATCCTCGCCACCAAGGGCGACGACCGCGAGACCTGGCGCGCCGGGATCGAGTACGCCGACGCCTGCATCCGCCGGAAGATCCGCGTGATCGGCAGGAATCTCGACGCGCTTGCCGGGACCGGCTCCGCCGACAGCCCCGCGCTTCGCGAGGCGCTTGCTCTTTTGCGCGCGCAGGAGGGGCGGGTCTCCGAAAGGATCTCCGCCGGACCGAACGCGGGGGTCCCGACCGAGGAACTTCGCCGGCTCTCCGGCACGTTGTCCAGATATATCGACTGCCTGCTTTCGGTTCTGACCGAGGCGGGGGAGGACGATCGCGAAGCCGTCCGTCTCGACCGGGAGAAACGCACGCGTGATCTCGACGCGGCGTACTCGCTTGCCGGGATCGACGCTGCGGGCGTGTATAAAGAGGCGGTCGAGGCGTACGAAAAGAACGATCCCGACGAGGCGCTCCGGCTCTTCCGGATGATCCCCGACTACCGCCGCGCCGGGCTCTATATCGCAGAACTCTGCCGGTTCCATATCGTTGCGACCGACGATCCCAAGATCGACGTTCTCTGGTTCCGCTGCCGGCCGTATCTCGTCCGCAACGGGATCGTATATCCCGAACGGGCGAAACTGTTCGATACCGGCGCGCCCATGTCGACCGACACCCGGCACGCGCACGTGATCGGCGCGTACGGAGACCGGCTCTATTACGTCCCCGGCGGCGACGGACGCGGGATCGCGTTCTTCTCGACCGACAAGGAGGGGCGGCGCGACGTCGGGCGGTACGGCGTGTACGGAAATATCGCCGCGAAGGGGATCCGCTTCCTCTCCGACGACCGCCGCTCGATCCTGTTCACCGCGGACTACGATCCGAGAAAAGACAAGTCGCTGAAAAAGCGGTACTGCAAAGCCCACGGGATCGTTTGCAAGAAGTTCCGCGCCAAAAAGAAGGTCGACTTCTCCGAATGGCGCGACCTGTTCCGCTTCGACCTCGACACCGGCAAAGTCACGCTGCTCGCCGAGGGAGTTACCGACGTCGCGGAGGTCTACGACGATATCGCGTACTACTACGCGCTCCGTCCGATCATGAACCGGAAGGGGAAGAAGATCGTCGGGCTCCGCGAGGAAAAGGCGCTCCGCTCGCTCGATCTTTTGAGCGGCAAGACCCGCGAGGAACTGTCGGGCAACGGGCGGATCGTGGCGATCACCCCCGACCGCAAGATCGTCTATACCCGCGTCGACCACCACAGCATCCGCAACAAGACCGTTTACGTCAAGGACGGGCTCGCGGAAGGGAAAGAAAAGGTGCTGGTCCGCAATGTCTACGACGTGTTCGACCTCGTGAACGGGCGGCTGTTCTACCTCGTCGGCAACGACGGGCTGCGTTCGCTCTGCTCGGTGCGGCTCGACGGAACGGCGATGCGGGAGGAGATCAAATACACCCGCGACGTCGTGGCGCGCGACAACGACTGGATCTATCTTACCGCCGGACGGGATCAGCTCTCGCTCTTCCGGCTCTCCGTCCGCGACGGGGGCGACGGGGTCAGCCGGGTGGCGCTCGGTATCAATCCCGACTTCACGCGGGACGAGAAACTGACCGTTTCGGGCGATTTCGTCTATTTCAAGAACAACAGCGACGTTCTCTGCCGCGTGAAGACCGACGGCACAGACTATCAGGAACTGGTCGTCGGCATCGCGAAGATCGTCACCATCACCCCCGAGCGGATCCTGTATCTCGCGATCGACGGCAAAAACGCGGAGGGCGATCCGGTCTACTCGCTCTACGGGATGGAGCCCGACGGATCGAAGCGCGAAAAACTCATCTTCTGCATGCGCGACATCGTCAAGGTGAACGACCGGCAATGCCTCTACGTGCGCGACGAGAAGCTCGGCTCGAAGAAGGATATTTACGCCGCCGTCACCGACCCGAAACTGCGGAAGCAGATCGACAAGAACTACAGGAAATTCGCGAAAAAGAAGAAACTGCCGTCCTCGATCGTCGACGCGGTGCGGCTGATCGATCTGCAGACGCAGACGGCGACCACCGTGGCGTACCTCGAGCCGTATCCCACCAAATACTCGCTCAAACGCGAAAAGAAAAAGCTCCTCAAAAAGAACTGAAAAAAGCGCGCCCTCGTTCGAGGGCGCGTTTCTTATGAGAAAGAGGATCGTTTATGAAAACGGCGGGTTTCCCCGCCGTTTTTTTCGGGATCAGCACATCTCCGCCTTGACCGCGTCCACGGCGATCCGGGCGGCTTCCTCCGCCGATCCGGTCGAGAGGGAACAGCCGGCGGCGCGGGCGTGTCCGCCCCCGCCGAGGGTCGCCGCGATCTTCGCGACGTCAAGCCCCGTGCTGCGAAGCGAGACTTTGTATTTCCCGTCCGGGCTCTCCTTGACCGTCATGGCGATCTCCACGCCCTCGAGCGAACGCACGACGTCGATCGCGGTCTCGAAATGTTCGTCGAGCAGTCCGAGTTCGTTTCGGATCGCGTCGGTCACGAGGACCCAGGCGATCTTCTTGTCCGGGGTGGTCAGAACGTGCGAGGCGACGTAGCCCTCGGCGCGCAGGATCTCTTCGGTCTTGACGTCGAAGAGCAGGCGGTTGATCTCCGGGGCGTCGGCGCCGAGCTCGATCAATGCCGCGGCGATCCTGTGGGTGCGCGGCGTGACGTTCGAGTATTTGAAGCACCCCGTGTCGGAGGAGACCGAGGCGAAGATCGCGTTGACGGCGAAGGGCGGGACCGATTTCAGAACGCCCCGTTCGACCAGCGCGAGAGCAAGATCGTAGACGATCTCCCCGACGGCGGACGCGTCGGCACGAAGAAAGCGCGGGGCGAAGGCGACGCCGCGTTCGTGGTGGTCGATCATAAACGACGGGGCAAGGTCGCCCGAAAAGACCGTCTGCAGCGCCCCGAGCTGTTGGGGGGACGCCACGTCGACCGCGATCACGGAAGCGCCGGCGGGATACTCCTTGACCGGGGCAAACCACGATCCTCCCGTTAAAAACGAGAGGCGGCGCGGGATCACGTCGGGGGAAACGACGATCGGGTCCCGCCCCATCGCGTCGAAGATCGCGGCGAGCGCGGCGCAGGAACCCACCGTGTCCCCGTCGGGGCGCGTGTGGGTCAGAAGGATCGGCTTTTCGGCGGCGATCACCCGCTCGACCAGGTCGGCAAAGGACAGTTCGTTCATTTTTCGGTTTCCTCGCTTTCTCCCCGATCCGCCTCTCTTGCGGCGCGCTCGGCGTCGATTTGGCGGAGCAGTTCCGAGATCCTTGCGCCGTGTTCGATCGAGTTGTCGGGGATAAAGACCAGTTCGGGCGTGATCCGGAGATTCAAAGCCGCCGCCAGCCGGCAGCGGAAGAGCCCCGCCGCCCCGGTGAGCGCCTTTTTCGCCTCGGCGGGATCGCCCATGGAGGAGAAATAGACCTTCGCGATCTTGAGGTCGCGGGTCACGTCGGCGCGGGTGATCGAGACCATGCTCGACGTGATCCGGGGGTCCCGGACGTCCCGGAGCGCGACCGCCAGTTCCTGCGCCACGGCGTCGTTGATCCTGCCCTGTCTGTACTTTGCCATTTTTTCGTTCCTTTGCTTTGAAAATATCGTTATTCCCCGGCAGCCGACGTGATCGGAACGCCGGGGGAAAGAGAGCCGGTGCGTTCCGCCGCGAGGCGGAATCGTTCTGGGTCGTCGCTGACGTATACGCGAAGGGTCCCGTTCCCCCTGCCGAAGCGTTCGGGGACCGCCCCCGCTGCCGCCTCGCCGCAATCGTAGAGCGGGACGCCGGGGAACAGCCGGGAGATCAAGGGGGCGAGCAGCCGGAAATGCGTGCAGCCGAGCAGGATCGCGTCGGGAAAGAAGGTCTGCCCCGGCGCAAGGATCCGTCCGGCGAGCGAGAGCAGGGCGGGGTCGTTGCCGGCGAAAAAGCCGTTTTCGACCAGCGGCACGAAGAGCGGACAGCCGAGCGAGAGGGTCGCGACCCCGGGGCGTTTCGCCGTCAGCGCCGCGTCAAACACCCGCGATCTCGCCGTCGCCTCGGTCGATAGGATCAGGACGCGTCGCCGCCCGTCCCGGGTGATCGCGTCGACGACCGGCAGGACCACGCCCGAAACGGGGCAGCCCGCCGCCGCCGCAAAGTCGTCGAGGGCAAGCGAGGAGACGGTCCCGCAGGCGACCTGCACGCAGTCCGCGCCCCACCCCCCGAACTGTTTCCCCGCCTCTTTTGCGAAGCGGCGGATCAAAGCGGGAGAGCGCCCGCCGTAGGGGAGGTTGGCGGTGTCGGCGTAGTAGAGAAGGTCCGCCGCGGGGTACGCCGAACGCAGCGCCGCGAGCACGGACAGCCCGCCGATCCCGCTGTCGAAGACCCCGATCAAGCCGCCCCTCCCCTCGCAAACGAGACGAGGCGGCGGACGAGCGCGGGAAACGGCACGCCCATCGCGAAGGCGAGATTCGGGAACATGCTTTTGTCGGTCAGACCCGGCAGCGCGTTGACTTCGTTTAAGATCGGCGCGCCGTCCGAGAGGAAGAAATCGACCCGGGCGTAATGGCGGCAGCCGAGCGTACGGAAAGCGAGCAGCGCCAGATCCCGGAGTTTCTCCGAGAGGGCGGGGGAAAGGTCCGCGGGGATCCGCGTTTTCGCGCCGACCCCGTATTTGGTCTCGTAGTCGTAGAAATCCGCGCCGGAAAACAGTTCGCCGGGGGGAGACGCGACCGGAACGCCGGAATCGTTCTCCAGCACCCCGACCTCGATCTCGCGGCCGCGGATCAGCGGCTCGAACAGGACCTTCCGGTCGGTCGCCCTCGCCGTCCCGATCCGTTCGGAAAGTTCGCTTCGGTTTCGGGCGATCCCGGCGCCGATCGAACTGCCGGAGCGCACCGGCTTGACGAACACGGGATAGCCGAGCGCGGCTTCGACCCGCCCGACCGCGTCGGACGGCGAATCGACGGTCTCGGAGAAGCCGCCCGCGACCGGGATCCCGGCGGCGGATAAAACCGTCTTGCAAAGCTGCTTGTTCATCGCGACGGCGCACGCCTCGGCGCCCGACCCCGCGTAGGGGATCTCGAGCAGATCGAGCATTCCCTGCAGCCGTCCGTCCTCGGTCGTTCCCCCGTGAACGGCGGGGATCACGCCCGAAAGAGGGGAAAACCCCCGGGAGTCGCGGTACAAAACGCCGCCCCGGACGAGATCGGCGGGAGAGAGAAGCGAAGGGTCGCCCGCAAAAGCCTCGTTCCCGACGGCGCAGGGGGAGCCCCGGTAAACGAACGGGCTGCCGTCGCGGGCAAGATAGATCGCGAGCGCGGGGATCCGCTGCCGGTCAAGTTCGGATAAGATCGCGGCGGCGGAGAGAAGCGAGACGTCGTGCTCGTTGCTTTTGCCGCCGAACAGGACGCCGAGAACAGGTTGCGCCATAGTCGCCCCCGAAGAAAGGATTCCGCTTGCGCGGTCCTTCTATTCTATGCGGGGGGCGGCGGGGGAGTTCAGGGGCGGGAGAGGATCGCGAGCCGCGGATTGCCGCCGTAGTCCGAAAGGATCTCTGCCGGGGCGCCGGCGCCGGAGAAGATCCCCGTCACGGCGTTCGCCTGGTCGTAGCCGATCTCGAACAACGCGATCCCGCCCGGGACGAGCAGAGAGGGCAGCAATTTCGAGAGTTCACGGTAGAAATCGAGTCCGTCTTCGCCCCCGTCGAGCGCAGCGACGGGCTCGCGCCGCACTTCGGGCGAGAGCGACGGGATCACGGAACGGGCGATATAGGGAGGGTTGCAGAGGATCGCGCCGAACCGGGAAAGGTCGGCGGGCAGGGCGAACAGATCGGCGCACACGGCAGAGAGCCGGTCGGCAACGCCGTTTCGCTCCGCGTTCTCACGGGTCAGAGCGACCGCCGCGGGGGACAGGTCGACCGACGTGCAAAAGAGGTCCCCGCGGTTTGCGAGTACCGAGATCCCAACGCAGCCCGAGCCGCAGCAGAGGTCGGCTACGCGGGCGCCCGCGGGGACGCGTTTGATCGCCTCCTCAACGAGCAGTTCCGTATCGGGGCGCGGGATCAGAACGTCCGGCGTCACCCGGTAGGTCTCGCGGAAGAACGCGGTCTCCCCGAGCAGGTAGGCGAGCGGAACGCGGTCGAGCCGGCGAGCGAGCAGATCTTTGAGCGCGGGGTCAACGCAGTCGGGATCCCCGCCGATCAGACGGTGGGCGGGCAGCCCCGCGACGTGCGAAAAGAGCAGACGGGCTTCGGCGTCGGCTTCGTCGATCCCCCCTTCGGCAAGCCGAAGACGGAGTTCAGAGAGTTTCATCGGGCTTTTCTTCGGCGGGGGCGTCTTCCGGCGCCGAGTCGGTTTCGGAGGGCAGCCCTTCTTCCGCCGCTTCGGGGGCGGGCGCGTCGGGGGTCTTCGGCGTCTCGGCGGGCGCGTCCTCCACGGGGGTTTCGGCTTTTTCGGCGCCGTCATCCTCCGCGTTCTCTTTCGGATGATAGGTCACGGCTTCGCGGTCGAAGTCGGGGAAGGCGTCGATATGCGCGTACATCAGGGCGGTGATGGCGACCTCAAGTTGGCTCTCGTCGGGCTCGCGGGTCGTGATCCGCTGGAACCAGAGACCGGGGGCGGAGAAGATCTTGGTCACGATATTGTCGTGCTTGCCGGCGAACATGATATACTCGAATCCGATCCCGACCACCAGCGGCAGGACGAGAAGACGGATGCCGGTATAGAGCAGGTGATTCCCGATCACCGATTCAGGCAAAAAGATCCGGAGCAGCACGCCGATCACGATCCCGAGCGCCAGCATCACGAAGAGAAAGCTGGTACCGCAGCGGGGGTGAAAACGGGTGTGCTTTTTCGCGTTCGCGGGGGTCAGTTCGTCGCCCGACTCGTAGCAGGCGATGCTCTTATGCTCCGCGCCGTGGTACTCGAAGGTGCGGCGGATATCGGGCATCAGAGAGACCAGTACTAAATATATAAGGAAGAAAGCGATCTTGATCGCGCCCTCGATCACGGCGCCCCAGACCCCGAGCGAGACGTTGAAGAGCGTTTCGATCCCGGCGACCGCGACCTTGGGCAAAAACAGGAAGAGCGCGACGGCGAGCAGCACGCCGAGCACCGTCGCCACGACCGAGACCGCGGCGAACGCCGATTTCGACGGCGCGTCGTCCTCTTCCGACGCGGCGACCTCCGCCGAGGCGGTCAGCGTCTTCATACTGAGGATCAGCATCTCGACGAAGTTGACCACGCCCCGCACGATCGGGATATTCAGGATCTTGTGTTTTTTGCGTACCGAAACGAACTCGTTCGGGATGACGGCGATCGATCCGTTCGGAAGACGGCAGGCGGTCGCCGTGCGCGTCCCCGCCTTCATCATCACGCCCTCCAGAACGGCTTGCCCGCCGACCTGATTGAGACGGCAGTTCTTCGGTTTTTTCTCTCTCATTTCAAAGCCCGTCGCTTTCCTTATCTTTCCTGCCGTAAAACGGCTGTTCCGACCAATATTATACCATAGAAAAAAGACAAAAGAAAGGGCGTTTTTCAAAAAACCGTTCAAAAATGAAAAATCCCGAAAAAAATTAAAAAAACCTCTTGACAAAATCGGGGGGAGATAGTAAAATAGAAAAGCTCGCCCCGAAAGGGAGGATGCTTCCGGAGGGTGTGGGCGCACGATCTTTGAAAATTGAACAACAGAATTTCAAGCACCGAAATACTTGGTAGAAATACGAAGGTGAAAGTGCAAGGAATC